>NZ_ASSI01000138.1:0-98500 GCF_000466765.1 Burkholderia sp. AU4i
GGCTCGGGCAAGTCGACGCTGATCCGCATCATGGCGGGTGTCGACAAGGACATCGAAGGCGAAGCCACGCCGATGCCGAACCTGAACATCGGCTATCTGCCGCAGGAACCGCAGCTCGACCCGACGAAGACCGTGCGCGAAGCCGTCGAGGAAGGCCTCGGCGACCTGTTCCAGGCCAACAAGAAGCTGGAAGAAATCTACGCGGCGTACGCCGAGCCGGACGCCGACTTCGACGCGCTCGCCGCCGAGCAGGCGAAGTACGAAGCGATCCTCGCGTCGAGCGACGGCGGCAGCCCCGAGCAGCAGCTCGAAGTGGCCGCCGACGCACTGCG
Source organism: Burkholderia sp. AU4i (assembly GCF_000466765.1). Taxonomy (NCBI): domain Bacteria; kingdom Pseudomonadati; phylum Pseudomonadota; class Betaproteobacteria; order Burkholderiales; family Burkholderiaceae; genus Burkholderia; species Burkholderia sp. AU4i. The sequence goes on from NZ_ASSI01000138.1 coordinate 333, forward strand.
CCTGCCGTCGTGGGACGCAAAGATCGAGCACCTGTCGGGCGGTGAGAAGCGCCGCGTCGCGCTGTGCAAGCTGCTGCTCGAAAAGCCCGACATGCTGCTGCTCGACGAACCGACCAACCACCTCGACGCCGAATCGGTCGACTGGCTCGAGCAGTTCCTGGTGCGCTTCCCGGGCACCGTCGTCGCGGTCACCCACGATCGCTACTTCCTCGACAACGCAGCCGAATGGATTCTCGAACTCGACCGCGGCCACGGCATTCCGTGGAAGGGCAACTACAGCAGCTGGCTCGACCAGAAGGAAGAGCGGCTGAAGCAGGAAGAAGCGTCGGAATCGGCACGCCAGAAGGCGATCAAGAAGGAACTGGAGTGGGTGCGCCAGAACCCGAAGGGCCGCCAGGCGAAGTCGAAGGCGCGTATCGCGCGCTTCGAGGAGCTGAGCAGCCAGGAATACCAGAAGCGCAACGAGACGCAGGAAATCTTCATTCCGGCCGGCGAACGCCTCGGCAATGAAGTGATCGAGTTCAAGAACGTCAGCAAGTCGTTCGGCGACCGCCTGCTGATCGACAACCTGAGCTTCAAGATCCCGGCCGGCGCGATCGTCGGCATCATCGGCCCGAACGGCGCCGGCAAGTCGACGCTGTTCAAGATGCTGACCGGCAAGGAACAGCCGGATTCGGGCGAAGTCGTGATGGGCCCGACGGTGAAGCTCGCGTACGTCGACCAGAGCCGCGACGCGCTCGACGGTTCGAAGACGGTGTTCGAGGAAATCTCGGGCGGCGCCGACGTGCTGACGGTCGGCAAGTACGAAACGCCGTCGCGCGCGTACATCGGCCGCTTCAACTTCAAGGGCGGCGACCAGCAGAAGATCGTCGGCAACCTGTCCGGCGGTGAACGCGGCCGCCTGCACCTCGCGAAGACGCTGATCTCGGGCGGCAACGTGCTGCTGCTGGACGAACCGTCGAACGACCTCGACGTCGAAACGCTGCGCGCGCTGGAAGACGCGCTGCTCGAATTCGCGGGCTCGGTGATGGTGATCTCGCACGATCGCTGGTTCCTCGACCGGATCGCGACGCACATCCTAGCATTCGAAGGCGATTCGCAGGTCACGTTCTTCGACGGCAACTACCAGGAATACGAAGCCGACAAGCGTGCGCGCCTCGGCGAGGAAGCCGCGAAGCCGAAGCGTCTGCGCTACAAGCCGATCAGCCGCTGAGCGGCGCGGCCCCGGCGCCCGGCACTGCGGCAACGCAGGAACGGGCGCCGAGGCTGGTCTCGCTCCGGAAGCGGAACAACAAAAAACGGGCCGCTGGCCCGTTTTTTTATCCGGCGGCTGGCTGCCCGCTTGCCGCTTACGCCAGCGCGCCCAGGTCGCGCAGCCGTGCCTCGGTCGCCGCCGCACTCGTGTGATGAATGCCGTGCCAGCCGAGCGCCGTCGCGGCCGCGGCGTTCTTCGCGTTGTCGTCGATGAACACGAGTTCGTGCGGCGCGATGCCCGGCAAGTGCGGCTCGATCCGCGCATGCATCTCGCGGTAGATCGCCGGATCGGGTTTCACGAGCTTCACACGGCCCGACACGACGATGTCCCTGAAACGCCGCAGCACCGGGAAGTTGTCCCACGCATACGGAAACGTCTGCGCGGACCAGTTCGTCAGCCCGAACAGCGGCATCCCCTGCGCGTCGAGCCGGTCGACGAGCGCGGCGCCTTCGTCGAGCACGCCGCCGATCATCTCGTGCCAGCGCGCATAGAACGCGCGGATCAGCCCCTCGTGCGCCGGAAACTTCGCGACGAGTTCGGCCGTCCCCTCTTCGATCGTCTGCCCGCCGTCCTGGCGGACCACCCAGTCCATCGTGCACACATGCGTGAAGAACCAGCGACGCTCGGCGTCGTCGGGAATCAGTTCCCGGTAAAGGTACTCGGGGCTCCAGTCGATCAGCACGCCGCCGAAATCGAATACCACGGCCTTGATCGTCATGCGAACTCCGTCGCAAGGACGTCCGCGAGCGGGCGCGGCGTCACCGGGTTGCCCGACAGCGAATTGTTTTCCCATACGAAGTGATGATGCGCGACGATCTGCGCGGCCGACAGGTGCGTGCGCTCGTTCGTGGTGTGCAGGTCGGACACGACGGTCGTCCGGTAGCCGAGCAGCGCTGCGCGGCGCGCGGCCGAATCGACGCAGAACTCGGTCGCATAACCGCAGATCAGCACCGACCGAATGCCGTGGCGCTCGAGTTGCGCCGCAAGCGGCGTATCGTGAAACGAATCGCTCATCTGCTTGCGCACCCGCCAGTCGCCGTTCCCGACGACCAGCCCCGCGTGCAGCTCCCAACCCGGCGTGCCGGGCACGACGTCGTCGTCCGCGTCGCCGTCGTGCTGCACGAAGCACACGGGCGCGTTCGCCGCACGCGCCGCCGCCGTCAACCGGTTGATGCCCGACACCACGTCATCGAGCCGGTACGCGGGCCTCGCCCGCTCCACCAGCCCGCGCTGCATGTCGACCACGATCACTGCAGTGTCCGCCATTGCTTGCCCTCGTCGTTATTGTCCGGCCGTCGTTCGACCGCTATCCAATCGTTACTCGGCCGCTACCGCGCGTTGCATCAGATCGGCTGCGTGCGCGCGTCGAGCCACGCCTTCGCGTCGCCGCTCAGGTGCCGGCCGACGCGCTCGCGCACCGTTGCGTGATATGCGTTCAGCCACGCGCGTTCTTCTTCATGCAGCATCTCGATCAGCACGCAGCGCGTGTCGATCGGGCACAGCGTCAGCGTCTCGAACGCGAGGAAATCGCCGAACTCGGTCTGCCCGGCCGCGCGGTTCACGACCAGGTTCTCGATCCGGATGCCCCACTGGCCGGGACGGTACACGCCCGGCTCGATCGACGTGATCATGCCCTCTTCCATCGCCGTGTACGGCTCGGCCGGCGCGTAGTGCGAGATCACCTGCGGGCCTTCGTGCACGTTCAGGAAGTAGCCGACGCCGTGCCCCGTGCCGTGCCCGTAGTCGAGCCCGGCCGCCCACATCGGCGCGCGCGCGATCGCGTCGAGCATCGGCGAGCGGATACCGCGCGGGAATCGGGCACGCGACAGCGCCATCATCGATTTCAGCACGATCGTGAAATCGCGCCGCTGCAGGTCGCTGACGGTGCCGACCGGCACGACGCGCGTGATGTCGGTCGTACCCGTCACGTACTGGCCGCCCGAATCGATCAGCAGCAGCCCGTCGCCGGCGATCGTCGCGTGCGACTCCGGCGTCGCGCGGTAATGCGGCATCGCGCCGTTCGCGTTGAAGCCCGCGATCGTCGCGAAGCTCGGCGACACGTAGCCGGGGCGTCGCGCGCGCGCGGCAGTGAGCTTCTCGTCGATCGTCAGCTCGGTGATCGTCTCGCGGTTCACGGCCTGTTCGAACCAGGTGAAGAATTCCGCGAGCGCGGCGCCGTCGTGCTCCATCGTCACGCGCACATGCTCGATCTCGGTGGATGTCTTGCGCGACTTCGCGAACGTCGACGGATTCACGGCCTCGACGAGCTTCACGCCGGCCGGCACGGCCTCGAGCGTGCCGAACGTCACGCGGCGCGGATCGATCAGCAGCGTCGCGCCGTCGGGCAGTGCCGCGAGCGCGGCGCGCGCGGCGTCGTAGGCGCGAACGTCGACGCCGTCCTGCGCGAGCGACGCGGCCAGTGCCGGCGACACCTTGCCGTCGGCGACGAACAGCGTCGCGCGATCGGCGCCGATCATTGCGTGCGCAACGAATACGGGATTGAAGTTGACGTCGGCGCCGCGCAGGTTGAACAGCCATGCGAGATCGTCGAGCGTCGAGACGAAATGCCACTGCGCGCCCTGCGCACGCATCGCGCGGCGCACTTCGGCCAGCTTGCTCGCGCGCGTCGTGTCGGCCTGCGGCGCCGCGTGCTCGAACACCGCATCGCCGGGCAGCCCCGGCCGCTCGGGCCAGATCGCGTCGAGCAGGTCGAGATCGGTGCGCAGCGCGATGCCGCGCGCGTTCAGCGCGGCCGTCAGCCCGCGTGCGGCCGCGACGCCGAGCACGGCGCCATCGACGCCGACGGTTGCACCCGCCGCCACGTTCTGCGCGAGCCAGTCGACGTGCGGCGCGCTCTGCTGCCCGCCCGTCATCTTCATCAGTTGCACGCCCGTGCCGGCCAGTTCGGCGTCGGCCTGCACCCAATAGCGGCTGTCGACCCACAGCCCCGCGAAATCCGCGGTTACGACCAGCGTGCCGACCGAGCCCGTGAAGCCGGACAGCCAGCGGCGGGCCTGCCAGCGCTCCGGCAGATACTCGGACAGATGGGGATCGGCGGACGGCACGAGATAGGCGGCCAGGTTCTCGCGGACCATCGCGCCACGCAGCAGCGCGAGACGGGCCGGCACCGGCGAGACTTCGGGAAGACGGGCATTCATGATTTCACCTGAGAGCATTCAGCGACGGGCCGACAGCGCAACCGTCACGGCTACTGCGAGGAACGCGACGCCGGTGCAGACCGGCCATTCGAGCGTCTCGCCATCGTAAAACAGTCCAGAGAGATTGCCGGCCATGCGGGCCGCGGCCGCGCCGACGATACCGGCGAGCACCGCGATCCACCACGCCGGCCGGGCCGTGCGCCGCATCGGATGCAGCCATCGGCCGAACAGCCCGACGGCCGCTCCCAGGACAAGGATTCCAAACCAGTTCATTCAACGCCTTCGATAAATTCGGATTCGTCCCATAGGCGTGAACGTTGCCAGCGGCTAGCATCGATTCATCCATCGAACCCAAGACCAGCCGGGTGCCGCGAACGTTCGAGTGTAGGGGCCGACTCGACGTTATGGCAAGCGCGCACCAGCTGCCGTATTGAAGAAATTCTCATGCGAATCGCTCTGATCGATCCGGACGCGCGCCATGCCGCGCTCCTGAACCGCCTGCTCTTTGCGGGCGGTCACGTATGCCACGCGTTTCCGTCCAGTACGGCGTTCTTCGAGTGGCTCGCCGCCAATACCTGCGACATGCTGATCACCGGCCACTGGGCCGGCGACCAGCCGGCCGAGGAAGTCATTCCGCGCGCGCAGGCAGTCCTGCCCGGGCTGCCGGCGATCGCCGTGATGCAGATGCCGCGCGAAAGCGAGATCGTATCGTGCCTGCACGCGGGCGCCGACGATTGCCTCGTGCGCCCGGTGAGCGGGCCCGAGCTGCTCGCGCGCGTCAACGCGCTGAGCCGGCGCGCCGGCGTGCGCCGGCCGCCGGCCCGCTCGCGCGAAATGTATGGCGAATACGCTTTCGACGCCACGCACTGCCTCGTTCGCTTCGGCAACGCAATCGTTTCACTCACGCCGAAGGAGTTCCGTTTTGCGCAGTTGCTGTTCGCGAACCTGTCGCGGCCCGTGTCGCGCGCCCATATTCTCGAAACGGTGTGGGCGCGCCGCCGCGACACGAAGTCGCGCACGCTCGATACCCACGCGTCCCGGCTGCGCAGCAAGCTGCACCTGCTTCCGGAGCGCGGCTACCGGCTTCTGCCGCTCTACGGCTATGGCTATCAGCTCGACCGCGTGCCGATCGAGCCCCCAAATTCCCGGCCCCGCCACGCCGATGCCCGGTATGCCGCGAGTGAGGAAATCGCTGAAACGCTATAATATGGGGCTAAACGATAGCCCTCGATATGCAACTCCTCACGATCGGAATCAATCACCACACTGCGCCTGTCGCCTTGCGCGAACGCGTGGCGTTTCCGCTCGAGCAGATCAAGCCGGCTCTCGTCACGTTCAAGAACGTGTTTCTCGGCCCCCAGGCGCCCAACACGCCCGAAGCGGCGATCCTCTCCACCTGCAACCGAACCGAACTGTATTGCGCGACCGATGATCGCGCCGCACGCGAAGGCGCGGTCCGCTGGCTGTCGGAGTATCACCGGATTCCGGTGGACGAGCTCGCACCGCACGTCTATGCGCTGCCGCAGTCGGAAGCAGTCCGGCACGCGTTCCGCGTCGCATCCGGCCTCGATTCGATGGTGCTGGGCGAAACCCAGATTCTGGGCCAGATGAAGGATGCCGTCCGCACCGCGACGGAAGCCGGTGCGCTCGGCACCTACCTGAACCAGCTGTTCCAGCGCACGTTCGCGGTGGCGAAGGAAGTGCGCGGCACGACCGAAATCGGCACGCAGTCGGTGTCGATGGCCGCCGCCGCGGTGCGCCTCGCGCAGCGGATCTTCGAAAAAGTGTCCGATCAGCGCGTGCTGTTCATCGGCGCCGGCGAGATGATCGAGCTGTGCGCGACGCACTTCGCCGCACAAGGCCCACGCGAACTCGTCGTCGCGAACCGCACGGCCGAACGCGGTCAGCGCCTGGCCGAACGCTTCAGCGGCCGCGCGATGCCGCTCTCGGATCTGCCGACCCGCATGCACGAATTCGACATCATCGTGTCGTGCACGGCGTCGACGCTGCCGATCATCGGCCTCGGCGCAGTCGAGCGCGCGGTGAAGGCACGCCGCCACCGGCCGATCTTCATGGTCGACCTCGCGGTGCCGCGCGACATCGAGCCCGAAGTCGGCAAGCTGAAGGACGTGTTCCTCTATACCGTCGACGATCTCGGCGCGATCGTGCGCGAAGGCAACGCATCGCGCCAGGCTGCGGTTGCGCAGGCCGAATCGATCATCGAAACGCGCGTGCAGAATTTCATGCAATGGCTCGACACGCGCAGCGTCGTGCCGGTGATCCGTCACATGCATACGCAGGCCGACGCGCTGCGCCGGGCCGAAGTCGAGAAAGCGCAGAAACTGCTCGCGCGCGGCGACGATCCGGCTGCCGTGCTCGAAGCACTGTCGCAAGCGCTGACCAACAAGCTGATCCACGGCCCGACGAGCGCGCTCAATCGCGTGAACGGCGCCGATCGCGATTCGCTGATCGACCTGATGCGCGGCTTCTACCAGCACGCGCCGCGCTCGAACGACCAATCCGGCCACTAGCGCCGCCCGGTCGCCCTGCCGCCGGCCGGTCGTTGTCCCGCCGCCGGCCTATCCTTTCCGAATACCCCTTGCCCGGGAGCGCCGCTCCACACCATGAAGACGAGCATGCAACGCAAGCTCGACCAGCTTTCCACACGGCTGGCCGAACTGAACGACCTGCTGAGCCGCGAAAACGTCACGGCCGACCTCGACCAGTACCGCAAGCTGACACGCGAACATGCGGAACTCGGCCCGGTCGTCGAACAGTACGCGCTGTGGCGCCAGGCGCGCAACGACGAGACGGCCGCGCAGGAGCTGCTCGGCGATCTGTCGATGCGCGACTTCGCGGAAGACGAAATCCGCAGCGCGCGCGAGAGCATGACCCGCCTCGAGACCGAGCTGCAGAAGATGCTGCTGCCGAAGGATCCGAACGACGACCGCAACATCTTCCTCGAAATCCGTGCGGGCACGGGCGGCGACGAATCCGCGCTGTTCGCCGGCGACCTGCTGCGCATGTACCTGCGCTTCGCGGAACGCCAGCGCTGGCAGGTCGAAATGATGTCGGAGAGCGCATCGGATCTCGGCGGCTACAAGGAAGTGATCGTGCGGATCGCGGGCCAGGGCGCGTATTCGCGCCTGAAGTTCGAATCGGGCGGCCATCGCGTGCAGCGCGTGCCGGCAACCGAGACGCAAGGGCGCATCCACACGTCCGCGTGCACGGTCGCGGTGATGCCGGAAGCCGACGAAATCGGCGAGGTCGAGATCAATCCGGCCGACCTGCGGATCGACACGTTCCGCGCGTCCGGCGCGGGAGGCCAGCACATCAACAAGACCGATTCGGCGGTGCGCGTCACGCACATCCCGACCGGGATCGTCGTCGAGTGCCAGGACGACCGTTCGCAGCACAAGAACAAGGATCGCGCGCTGAAGGTGCTCGCCGCGCGCATCAAGGACAAGCAGTATCACGAGCAGCACGCGAAGGAAGCCGCGACGCGCAAGAGCCTGATCGGCTCCGGCGACCGCTCGGAACGGATCCGCACGTACAACTTCCCGCAGGGCCGGATGACCGACCACCGGATCAACCTGACGCTGTACCGGCTCGAGGCGATCATGGACGGCGACCTCGACGAACTGATCAGCGCGCTGGTCAGCGAGCACCAGGCCGAACTGCTCGCGTCGCTCGGCGACGCCGACTGAGGTCACGATGCCCGACACGACCGCCGACGAACTGCTGCGCGCGTCCGCGCTCGACGCGGTCGATGCGCGCGTGCTGCTCGCGCACGCGCTTGGCTGGACCCGCACGCAACTGATCACGCGCGGCGACGCGCCGCTCGACGCGACCGCGGTCGAACGCTACCGCACGCTCGAGGCGCGCCGCATGGCCGGCGAGCCGGTCGCGCAGCTCGTCGGGATGCGCGAATTCTTCGGCCGGCCGTTCGACGTGACGCCCGACGTGCTGATCCCGCGCCCTGAAACCGAACTGCTCGTCGAAGCCGCACTCGATGCGATCGACGGGCTGCCGCATCCGGCGGTGCTCGATCTCGGCACGGGCAGCGGCGCGATTGCCGTCTCCATCGCCGCCGAGCGGCCCGACGCCCGCGTGTGGGCGCTCGACCGTTCGCCGGCCGCACTCGAGGTCGCGCAACGCAACGCAAGCAAGCTGCTCGACGCGCACCGCCCCGGCGGCCCGCTGCACTGGCTGCAGAGCGACTGGTACGCGGCGCTCGATCCTGCGCTCGCCTTCGACACGATCGTCAGCAATCCGCCGTACATCGCGCAGCACGATCCGCACCTCACGCAGGGCGACCTGCGTTTCGAGCCGCGCGGCGCACTCACCGACGATGCCGACGGCCTCAGCGCGATCCGAACGATCGTCGCGGGCGCCGGCACTTACCTGAAACCGGGCGGCACGCTCTGGATCGAGCACGGTTACGACCAGGCCGAGGCCGTGCGCGCCATACTCGCATCGCACGGCTTCGTCGCGGTCGAATCGCTCGCCGATCTGGCCGCAATCGAACGCACGACAGGCGGCCGCCTGCCGGGCTGATGCCCGGCCCGTCCGGTTGAAATCCGCTATCATTTCGATCTAACGCCCCGCAAACGCAAGGTCAGTCATGGACACCCAACAACGTATCAAGCAAATCGTCGACGAAAACCAGGTCGTGCTCTTCATGAAGGGCAACGCGCAATTCCCGATGTGCGGCTTTTCGGGCCGCGCCATCCAGGTGCTGAAGGCCTGCGGCGTCGATCAGTTCAAGACGGTCAACGTGCTCGAAGACGACGAGATCCGCCAGGGCATCAAGGAATTCTCGAACTGGCCGACCATCCCGCAGCTCTACGTGAAGGGCGAATTCATCGGCGGCTCGGACATCATGATGGAGATGTACCAGTCGGGCGAACTGCAGCAACTGTTCGCCGCCGCGTAATACGCCCCGCCCCCTTTTCGATGGCATCTCCCAGCGCGCCGCCACGCCGGCTGATCGTCGCGATCACCGGCGCCACCGGCGCGATCTACGGCGTACGGCTGCTCGACCTGCTGCGCGCCGCCGGCGGCGTCGAAACGCACCTGCTGATTTCGAACGCCGGCTGGCTCAACATCCAGCACGAACTGAAGCTGTCGAAGGCCGAAATCGAAAGCCGTGCGGACGTCGTGCACTCGGTGCGCGACGTCGGCGCGACGATCGCATCGGGGTCGTTCGCGACCGACGGGATGGTGATCGCGCCCTGCTCGATGAAGACGCTCGCGAGCGTCGCGCACGGGCTGTCCGACAACCTGATCACGCGCGCGGCCGACGTCACGTTGAAGGAGCGCCGCCGCCTCGTGCTGATGGTGCGCGAAACGCCGTTCAACCTCGCGCATCTGCGCAACATGACCGCCGTGACCGAAATGGGCGGCATCGTCTTCCCGCCGCTACCCGCGTTCTACGCGATGCCGAAGACGATCGAGGAACTCGTCGACCAGACCGTCACCCGCGTGCTCGACCTGTTCGCGCTCAGTACACCGATGACGGCGCCGTGGGCCGGCATCCGGCCGGCGCAGTAAGCCGCTCGCCGCGGCGCTTCTGTGCCGTTCTTCGCGCATCTTCGTCGATTCACCTGCCTTCCGGTCTGATTCGGCCATCTCAAGCCCCCGTCCGCCCTCGCGTTCGTGAAATTGGCCCGATTATCAACCAATACGACTCAATCAAATTCCACGCGACGGATTTATCAATGCCCGGTGCGCGCCTATAGTCACAGGCAAATCCCTTTGCAGGCCACCACCATGAACCGCTTGCCTTCGCTTTACCTGTCCCACGGCGCCCCGACGCTGCCGATCGACCCGACGCTGCCGTCCGGCGCGTTCACCCACCTTGGCGCCGAATTGCCGCGCCCGCGCGCGGTACTGATGCTGTCCGCGCACTGGGGCACGCAGCGTCCCGTTGCCAGCGTCGCCGCGCATCCCGAAACGATCCACGACTTCTACGGCTTTCCGCAGGCGCTGTACGACATCCGCTACCCGGCGCCCGGCGCGCCCGACGTCGCCGAGCGCGCGGCCGGACTGCTGAATGCGGCCGGCATCGCCACCGCGACGACCGAGCACGGCCTCGACCACGGCGCGTGGGTACCGATGCTGCTGATGTTCCCGGAAGCCGACGTGCCGGTGGCACAGCTGTCGATCCAGCCGCGCGCGGATGCGGCGCACCACTTCGCGCTCGGCCGCGCGCTGCGACCGCTGCGCGACGAAGGCGTGATGGTGATCGGCTCCGGCCAGATCACGCACAACCTGCGCGCCGCCGATTTCGGTGCGGCACCGGAAGATGCGGACCCGCGCGTCGCGGAATTCACCGACTGGTTCGAGGCGAAGCTGGCCGCGCGCGACGTCGACGCGCTGCTCGACTACCGTCGGCAGGCGCCGCATGCCGCGCTGATGCATCCGACCGACGAGCATCTGCTGCCGGTGTTCACGGCGCTCGGCGCGGCGGACGACGACTACCAGCTTGGCATCCAGTCGCTCGGTACGTACCAGCGAGTGCTCGCGATGACGAACTACGTGTTCGCGAGCGCGGCCGCCTGAGCGTCGCGCGACAACCGTCGACCGCCAATAAAAAGCCCGCCCGAGCGATGCTCGGGCGGGCTTTTTTTCCGCTGCTGGCTGCCGCCGCCGAATCCGGCGACAGGTCACGCGTCAGGCACCGACCCCCTCGAGGATCTCGTCGTGCGATTCACGCTCGTCGAGATACTGGGTCCGGTAGCCGGTATTCACGCCCCAGAAGTAGAACACCAGCGAGATTGCGGCGACGATCAGCATGTCCCAGCCGTACGGCAGCACGCCGTAACCGCCGAACTCCTTGCTGCCGATCAGCGACAGCACGGCCATCGTCGGCAGGTACGCGACCAGCCACCATGCGGCCTTCAGGTCGGCACCCCAGCCGGTCCAGCCCGACTTCGCCTGGAAGTAGAAGTACACCGGCAGTGCGACGATCATCAGCAGGATGATCTCGCCCGTCAGCGGCCACTTCGCCCAGTAGAGGATCAGCGACGCGCAGACGAACGCGAACGGCGCGATCAGCTTCATCAGCGGAATCGACAGCGGACGCTCGATGTCGGTCGCCGAGCGGCGCAGCGCCATCAGGCTGATCGGGCCGGTCAGGTACGAGATCACCGTCGCGACCGAGATCACCGCCGCGAGCGAGCTCCAGCCGCGGAAGAAGAACAGGAAGATGAACGAGACCAGCAGGTTGAACCACATCGCCTGGCGCGGCACGCCGTAGAGCGGGTGCACGTTGCCGAACATCTTCGGCATCGTGTTGTTGCGCTCCATCGCGTAGATCATGCGGGTGGTGGTCGCCATGTACGTCGTGCCGGTGCCGCTCGGGCTGACGAACGCGTCGACGTACAGCAGGATCGCGAGCCAGTTCAGGTTCAGCGCGATCGCCAGTTCGGCGAACGGCGACTTGAAGTTGAAGTGCGACCAGCCCTGCGCGACGTCAGCCGGATTCACCGAGCCGATGTACGCCATCTGCAGCAGTACGTAGATCACGAGCGCGATCAGGATCGACGTGATCACCGCGAACGGCACGCTGCGCGACGGGTTGCGCGCTTCGCCCGCGAGGTTCACCGGGCTCTGGAAGCCGTTGAACGCGAACACGATGCCGCTTGTCGCGACCGCGGTCAGCACCGCCGACCAGCCGTACGGCGCAAAGCTTGCATTGGATGCGGTGCCGAGGTTTTCCGGATGGTAGCTCGTCAGCATCAGGCCGAGGATCGTGAGGCCGGGGATCAGGAACTTGAAGATCGTGATCGTGGTGTTCGCCCGGGCAAACGCCTTCACGCCCCAGTAGTTCAGCAAGAAGTAGATGACGACCAGCACGGCCGACAACAGCAGGCCGGGTGTCGTCAGCTCGCCGTTCACGAACAGCGCATGCGCCCACGGATACGGCCACGTGCTCATGTACTGGATCGACGCTTCAGCCTCGATCGGGATCACGGATACGATCGCGATCCAGTTCGCCCACGCGCTGATGAAACCGACCAGCGAGCCATGCGAGTAGCGCGCGTAGCGCACCATGCCGCCCGACTCGGGGAACATCGCACCCAATTCCGCATACGTCAGTGCAATCGCGAGAATCACGACCGCGCCGATGATCCATGCGCAGATCGCTGCCGGACCGGCGATCTTTGCGGCCTTCCAGGCGCCGAACAGCCAGCCCGAGCCGATAATCGAACCCAGCCCCGTCAGCATCAATGCAAACGGGCCGATGTTCCGTTGAATAGAACTCTTCACATCCTCTCCTGTGTCTCAAAAAGCATGGTCGGCCCGCGGTCCGGGATCGGCTCGGACTGCACCGCGCACGCATTCTTGGGGGGACGCGTCACCCGATCAGGGCAACCCGTCCGCGCGGCGCGTAGTTTAACGGTTGCACCTCGGGCGTGGCGCCAAAATCGTTCGGCCCCTACAAAAAATTCGCATCGTTTGCAAGCTTTGTAAACCTGATCTCCGCAATAACCCTGAGTCCATGGAAATACGGTTGACCACGCGGGTGATAAGCCGTATAAAGGACTTCGCAGGATTTCAAGTGGCGAGTGAATTGGTTCTTTCGTAGTTCGCCCATCAACGGTACTCCGGTTGGTCCTATTACCCCTTCCTTGATTTTCCGCACACCATGGGCTTCGGCCCCGTTTTATCTTTTTAGGAACAAGTAACATGGCAACCGGTACCGTCAAGTGGTTCAATGACGCAAAGGGCTTCGGCTTCATCACCCCGGAAGGCGGCGGCGACGATCTGTTCGCGCACTTCTCGGAAATCCGCGTCGAAGGCTTCAAGACGCTGCAAGAAAACCAGAAGGTTGAATTCGAAGTGAAGACGGGCCCGAAGGGTCTGCAAGCTGCGAACATCCGTCCGGTCTAAGCTTGGCGCGATAATTCGTGTAAAAAAGCCCCGCTTCGGCGGGGCTTTTTGTTTTTCGGCGCCGGTCGCCCGGCATGACGGCCTTTCAGCCGCCCGCATTCAGCCGAACAATCGCTGCGCGTGAATGCCGAGCCCCGTCGCGACACTCGCGAGGCGGTCGCCGAACACCGGCTGCGCATCCGGGAATGCACCTGCGAGCGCCCCCGACAGGAATGCGAGCCCCGTCGAGCCGCCGGTGAAATACAGTGCGCCGACATCGCGCGGCGCGACACCCGCAAGCCGCACCGTCTCGCGCGCGGCATCGACGATGCGGGCGGTGTCGTCGTGGCTCGCATCGACGAGGCGCTCGGCATCGAACGCGATCTGCAGATCCTCTTCCACGTCGTTCAGGTCGATCATCGTCTCCCCGCCCGCCGCGACGCCGATCTTCGCTTCCTCCGCGCGCGCCATCAACGCATGCCCGAGCCGCTGCTCGACCACGGTCGTGAGCCGGTCGTACTGCTGCACATCGCGGTACAGGTGCTTCATCAGCTTCAGCTCGCCGAGCCGCTTCGGCGTGTAGACCGTGTTGATCAGGTGCCAGGTCGCGAGATCGAAGTAGATCTTGTTCGGCAACTCGCGCCCTTCGGGATCGAGCGAACGGTAGCCGAATGCGGGCAGGATCGCGGCCAGCTCGACACGCCGGTCGTAGTCGGTACCCGCGACGTGCACGCCGTGGTGGGCCAGCACGTCGTCCTTGCGCTCGAGCCGCGCCATCCGCTCGGGCCCGACGCGCACCAGCGAGAAGTCGGACGTGCCGCCGCCGATGTCGGCAACGAGCACGAGGCGCTCCGCCTGCTGACGCGATTCGTAGTCGAACGCGGCCGCGATCGGTTCGTACTGGAACTGAACGTCCGTGAAGCCGACCGATCGCGCGGCAGCCTCGAGCTGGTCCTGTGCAAGGCGGTCGGCGCGCGGATCGTCGTCGACGAAGAACACGGGCCGGCCGAGCACCGCACGACCGATCGGCGCAGCCGCGCGGGTTTCGGCCTTGCGCTTCAGGTGCGTCAGGAAGCGCGCGATGATGTCGGTGTACGCGATCGCGCTGCCGTCGCCGAGATCGGTCGTCGTTTCCGCGAGCGGCGAGCCGAGAATGCTCTTCATCGAGCGCATCAGCCGGCCGTCGAAACCGTCGATGTAGGAAGCCAGCGCCGCACGGCCGTATTCGACCGTCTCTTCGTCGTTGTTGAAGAAGATCGCGGTGGGCAGCGTCAGGTGGTCGCCCTCGACGGGCGCGAGGCGCATGCCATCGCCGTCGGGCAGCGCCACGGCGGAATTGGACGTGCCGAAATCGATCGCGCAGTAAGTCATGGGAAATTGCCGCAGCAGGGCCGGCGCGAAAACGGAAAGGACGGGCTTTTTAACATGAAGCCCGCGGGATCACAACCGGGGCCGGCCACCGGTACCGCGCAGCGGGCCCCGGTGGCGACGGCGCGCAGACGGGCGCGCCGGGAAGACAGGCGGACGGGATGCGCGACGCAGCCCCCTCCGGGCAGGTCAGGCCGCCGCGTCGAAGCCCTTCTTCCACGCGCCCGCATAGACGACCTCGCCGATCGCATGACGCGTGCGCGGCGCCTTCTCGCGATCGCGCAACACGGGATCGAGCTTGTCGACGTTGCCGTAGTGACCGAGCGAGATGATCGCGGGAATCGCAACGTCGGCCGGGATCGCAAACGCGTCCCGGAACGCCTTCGCGTCGAAGCCGCTCATCTGGTGGGCGGCCAGGCCCAGCGCGTGCGCCTGCAGCACCAGCGACATCGCGGCGGCGCCCGCGTCGTACAGCGCGGTCGGTGCCGGTTCCCCCTTCGGCGTGAGCGTGTGCGCGGTCACGGCGATCAACACGGGCGCCGGCGCATTCCAGCCCTGGTTGAACGGCACCAGCGTCGCGAACGCGCGCTTGAATGCGTCTTCGTCCTGCGTGCGGTCGAATACGATGAAGCGCCACGGCTGCGCGTTGTACGCAGACGGTGCCCAGCGGGCAGCCTCGAGCACCGCATGCAGATCGCCGGCGCTGACAGGTTCATCCGAATACGCGCGCGGGCTCCAGCGGCCCGCGATCAGATCGTGAATCGAAACAGTGGTGGGAGCAGGTTTGACGGACATGCGGATCCTCGCTGACATCGATGAAGGGGCGCGAACGCCTGGCGAACCGCAAGCATACCCGCTTGAGCCGATCCGCGCCCGATCCTGCCGCGCTATGCAAATCTCCGTGCGTGCAATGGCCGGCCGCCCGCCGCGCGGGCCGGCCGGACTGCCGGCTTGCCACGATCAGGCCGCCTGCGCAGCCGCGCGCGACGGGCCGCGGTTGATGCGCAGCACGATCAGCGCGCCGACGATGCAGAGCCCGCCCGAAATCATCGACGCGATCGTATAGGTGCCGAGGCTCGCGCGCAGCAGCCCCGCGCCGAGCGCCGCGAACGCCGCGCCGAGCTGGTGGCCGGCGACGATCCAGCCGAACACGACCGGCGCCGCGGCCTTGCCGAACACGTCGGTCGCGAGGCGCACGGTCGGCGGCACGGTCGCGATCCAGTCGAGCCCGTAGAACATCGCGAACAGCGGCAGCCCGAAGAAATCGATCCCGAACGCGTGCGGCAGGTAGATCAGCGACAGCCCGCGCAGCCCGTAGTACCAGAACAGCAGCACGCGATTGTCGTAGCGGTCGGACAGCCAGCCCGACAGCGTCGTGCCGAACAGGTCGAACACGCCCATCGCCGCGAGCAGCGATGCGCCCTGCACTTCCGTCATCCCGTAGTCGCTGCACATCGCGATCAGGTGCGTGCCGACGTAACCGTTGGTGCTTGCGCCGCAAATGAAGAAGCTGAAGAACAGCAGCCAGAAATCGCGCGAGCGGCTGGCCGTCAGCAGCGTACGGAACGCGACCGCGAGCGGGTTCTCCTTGGTCGCATCGGGCGCGGGCGGCGCATCGGCCGGCTCGCCGTACGGACGCAGCTGCACGTCGGCCGGCCGCTCGGGCAACAGGAACGCAACGAGCGGAATCACGATCGCGGCCGCCACCGCGACGACCAGCACGACCGGCCGCCAGCCATGGCGCTGCGCGATCGCCGCGAGCATCGGCAGGAACACGAGCTGGCCGGTGGCCGTGCTCGCGGTCAGGATCCCCATCACGAGGCCGCGCCGCGCATGGAACCAGCGCGTGACGAAGGTCGCGGACAGCGTCAGCGCGACGACACCTGTCGAGCAGCCGACCATCAGGCCCCAGATCACCACCATCTGCCAGCTCTGCGTCATCATCGACGACAGCGCGACGCCCGCGCTCATCGTCACGAGCGCGGTGAGGATGGTCGGGCGCAGCCCGAAGCGCTGCATCGCGGCGGCCGCGAACGGGCCGGTCAGGCCATACAGCGCGATGTTCACCGAGATCGCCAGCGAAATCGCCGCGCGGCTCCAGCCGAGCTCGCGTTCGAGCGGCACCATCAGCACGCTCGGCGTCGCGCGTGTGCCGGCGGCCGCCAGCAGGATCAGGAATACCACCGCCGCCGCGAGCCATCCGTAGTGGAAGCGCCCGCCGATTCGTGTCACCGCCCAGTTCATCTTCGCGTTCTCCAGTTGGCGGCGCCGGCACTTCCGCGCCCGCTCCGCCCCACCCAGCCAGGCCACCTCCGCCGCACGCTGCATCGGCTGACCCGGGCCGACGCTTGGCATTTGTCTGTCGACCCGGTCGGCATTGTTACCGACCGGTCACAAGTGTGTTGCGATCGTAGTGACCAATCGGTAACATGTCAAGCAATCCAATATGCAGTCGAGGGTCATCATGTCGGGCATCGAGATCGCCAAGCCGCCGGCGCGCCGTACGCGCCGGCCGATCGACGGCGCCACCGCGCAGGAGCACCTGCTGCGCGCCGCCGAGGAGCTGTTTTACAGGGAAGGCGTTCGGACGGTGGGCGTCGAGGCGGTCGTGGAACGCGCGGGCGTCAACAAGATGAGCCTGTATCGGCAGTTCTCGTCGAAGGACGACCTGATCCTCGCGTATCTGGAGCGGATGGATGCGTGTTTCTTCGAGCGTCTCGACACAAGCACCGCGAAGCATCCGGGCCAGCCGAAGGCGCAACTGATCCAGTATTTCGTCGACCTGGCCGAGCGCGCGACGCAGAAGGACTATCGCGGCTGCCCGTTCGTCAACGTCGCGGCGGAGTTTCCGGATGCATCGCACCCGGCGCGCGAGCGCGTCGCGCAGAACAAGGAACAGTTGATGAAGCGGCTCGTCGCGCTATGCGAAGGCGCCGGCGCGCGGCAACCGCAGGCGCTCGCCGATGCGCTCGCGCTGGTGATCGAGGGTATCTACGCGGCGAGCCAGACCTACCGGCACGGCGAAACGCCGATCGGCACCGCACCCGCGCTCGTCACGCAATTGATCGAAGCCGCGTGCGCGTGACGGGCCGCGCGCGTCCGCACCCTGCGCACCCGCTACAATGCGGCCCTCGCCGCCCTTCCGCCCGACTGGTTTCACGATGACCGACACCCGCCCCGAATCGCACGACGACATCCTCGCCGCCACGCGGCACTGGCTCGCGCGCGCGGTGATCGGGCTCAATCTGTGCCCGTTCGCGAAAAGCGTCTACGTGAAGGAACAGGTGCGCTACGCGATCAGCGAAGCGACGACGCTCGAAGACGCGCTCGCCGAACTCGAAACGGAACTGCGCGCGCTCGACGCGGCCGACCCGCAGCAGGTCGACACGACGCTATTGATCTTCCCGCATGCGTTCGCCGACTTCGTCGACTACAACGATGCGCTGTTCTTTGCCGACCGCCTGGTGCGGCAACTGCGGCTCGACGGCGTGCTGCAGATCGCGAGCTTCCATCCGCTCTACCGGTTCGAAGGCAGCGAGCCCGACGACATCGAGAACTACACGAACCGCGCGCCGTATCCGATCCTGCACCTGCTGCGCGAGAACAGCATCGCGCGCGCGGTCGACGCGTTCCCGGACGCGTCCGCGATCTACGAAAGAAATCAGGAAACACTGCGCCGCCTCGGCCACGACGGCTGGCGCGAATGGATGCGCCGGCCGGGCGACGACGTCTGACGCGGCGTGCAACGTGCGGCGTGCAACGTGCGCCGCGCCGCGTGCCGCCGCCCGCCCGTGCGTCAGCCTTCAGCCGGCTCCGCAACCTCGCCGCCCGCCGCCGCGGCTTCCGGCACGAAGAAACGTGCGTTCAGCTCGGCAAGCCCGAACATCCCCAGGATCTCGTTCAGCCGCTCGCCGGGCCGCCGACGCGGCAGGTTCTTGTACTGCGCGATGATCAGCTCGTTCTTCATCGAATGCTCCCAGCCGACCAGCTCGGTCACGCTGACCTGGTAGCCGTGCGCTTCGAGCTGCAGGCAGCGCAGCACGTTGGTGATCTGGCTGCCGAATTCGCGCGTATGCAACGGATGCCGCCACACTTCCGTCAGCGCGTTCGCGAGCGATTTGCCCTTGTTCTTGCGCAGCACGCCCGCGACTTCCGCCTGGCAGCACGGCACGAGCACGATGTGCTGCGCGCGCTTCGCGAGCGCGAAGCGGATCGCGTCGTCGGTCGCCGTGTCGCACGCATGCAGCGCGGTGACGACGTCGACCGTTTCGGGCAGCTTCGGCGACGTGATCGAATCGGCGACCGACAGGTTCAGGAACGACATGCCGCCGAACCCGAGCCGCGCGGCCAGCTCGGCCGAACGCGTGACCAGCTCCTCGCGGGTCTCGATCCCGTACACGTGCGACGCAAATGCCGCCGTGCCGTGCCCCGGCTGCTGCTTGAAGAACAGGTCGTACAGGATGAAGCCGAGATACGACTTGCCGGCGCCATGATCGACGAGCGTCACGCTGCCACGGTCGGCCTGCACGCCGGCAAGCAGCGGCTCGATGAACTGGAACAGGTGATAGACCTGTTTCAGCTTGCGGCGGCTGTCCTGGTTCAGCTTCCCGTCGCGGGTGAGGATGTGCAGTTCCTTCAGCAGCTCGACGGACTGCTCCGGGCGGATTTCGTGGGTCTTGTTCGACATCGTGATGCGGCGCCGGGCCACGGTCGGCAGACCACGGCCCGGCGGCGGGAATTCGTGAGGAATGGCGATAGTTTACCGAAAATGCGCGGTCAGGCTCGTGCGCCGAGCCGCCAGAGCGACGTGACCTCGGCGCGGCGTGCCGCATGCAGCGGATCGTCTGCGTCGGCGGACTTCGGGTGTGCGGGGCGGATGTCTTCGCGGCCGAGCACGACGAGGCCGGCTTCGTCGATCCACTGCAGCAGGGTGTCGCGCGGCCGCAGGCCGAGATGCTCGGCGAAATCGGACAGGATCAGCCAGCCTTCGCCGCCTGGCTCGAGATGGTCGGCGAGCCCCGCGAGGAAACCGCGCAGCATGCGGCTGTCCGGATCGTAGACCGCGTATTCGATCGGTGCGCTCGGACGGGCCGGCACCCATGGCGGGTTGCAGACGACGAGCGGTGCGCGGCCGGCCGGAAACAGATCCGCCTCGACGACCTCGACGCGGCCCGCGTGGCCCAGCCGCTCGACGTTCTCGCGCGCACAGGCGAGCGCCCGCGGATCCTGATCGGTCGCGACGATGCGCTCGACGCCGCGCGACGCCAGCACGGCCGCGAGCACGCCGGTGCCCGTGCCGATGTCGAACGCGAGCGACGTCGCCGGCAGCGGCGCGCGCGCGACGAGTTCGACGTATTCGCCGCGTACCGGCGAGAACACGCCGTAGTGCGGATGGATCGGCGCGCCGCCCAGCGCCGGGATCGGCACACCCTTCTTGCGCCATTCGTGCGCGCCGACGAGGCCGAGCAGCTCGCGCAGCGACACGACCGACGGTTCGCCGCCCGGGCCGTACGCTTCCTCGCATGCGGCGCGTACGTCGGGCGCGCGGCGCAGCGGGATCGTGTAGTCGGCATCGAGCGGGATCAGCAGCATCCCGAGCGTGCGGGCGCGCTGCGATTGCGCAAGACGATGCAGGTTGAATGCGTCGACGCCCACCGCGGCCTTCGCCTTCTTCGGCTTGCGCTCGACGCGGCGCGCCATCGCCTGCACGAGCTGGCGCGCATTCTGGAAGTCGCCCTGCCAGACGAGCGCGGTGCCCTCGCAGGCCAGGCGGTAGGCCGCGTCGGCGGTGAGACGGTCGTCGGCGGGCACCGCGCGCTTCGGCGGCTGCACGCCGGCTTCGGAGCGCCAGCGCACGGCATGTTCGGCGCCGTCGGCGTCGGTCCAGTGGAAAACGGGGAAATCGGTCACGCGAGCTCGGCTACGGTTGGCTTCAGACAGGCGGCGCTACAGGCATGCGCCGCGCGGACCACACCATACCGCGCTTTGCCCGCGCGGCAAAGCGCGGGCGACCGCCCCGACTGCCACCCGCGCGATGCTCGCGGCGTATTGGCGCTATCGGGCCGCTCAGCTCTGGTCGTCGAGCGCGGCATCCGGCGCGTTCTGCTTCACCGACGCGATGCCGTTCTCGCGGCTCGCTTCGGCCTTGTACAGCTCGCTCGTGCCGATGATCTCGTGATTGCCGGCCTTCAGGTTGAACATGAACTGGCCGTTGGTCGCGGTCTTGCGCTCGTAGCGCGCGTCGTCCGGCGCGTTCTTGCGCACCGACGCGACGCCGTTTTCCGCCGACGCCTTGGTCTTGTACAGCTCGCTGCGCAGAATGATCTCGCCGTTGGCGGCCTTCAGGTGGAACAGGAACTGCCCGTCGCTCGCTTTCTTGATGACGAATTTCGCTGCCATGGTGCCCTCTCGAAAAAGTCGCCCGGCCCTCCGGACTGAGGCAGTCTAAACGCGATTGACGCGCAAAACGTAAGGCATTCGAAGCCCGATCGTCAGGAATCGTCAGACGGCGCCGCGATCGCGACGCTTCGTCCGGCCCGGCATCGTCTACCCGCCCCACCCGGGCGTCGCCGGCATGCGCAGCGTGCCCGCATCGCTGAAGCGCACGGTGCCGAGCACGCCGCCCGCGAGCCGGCCGCGCAGCGCATACGGCAACTCGCCGCTGGCAGCCGCGCCGGGCAGGTTCCACGCCTGCCGCGCGGCGGCGAACGCCGACACGGAAACCGGCACGTCGAGCACGGCCTCGCCGAAGCGCGGCACGACGCCCGAGCGGTCGCTCACGCCGCTCGCGAACGGCGTGCCGTTCAGGTCGAGCGCCACCGAGATGCCGTCGTATTCGATCGGCGTGTCGTTCGGGTTCTGCACGCGCAGCTTCAGGTTGAAACGCATCTCGAGGCCCTGCCCGACGAGCGGGTCGAGCCCGGCGACCGACACGCGCACGGAATCGCGCGTGAGCCCCGCGCAGCCGCCGAGCAGGAGCACGGCGGCGAACAGCAGCAGCACGGCGCGCAGCGGCGCGATTCGGAACAGGGTTCGTGGCATGGGGGCCTCCTCGCGGCAATCGGTGAGCGGATCGTCGCTGCATTGTACCGAGTGCGCCCCCGCACACCGGATTTCGTAGTTTTCGCGGCCTCGCCGGATCGTTAATAGATTAAAACTACGAAAATACCAGCCAAACGGAAAGCGCATTAATGCTTTCCAGCATTCAATGAAGCGCGGCGAATTCAATAGATGCAATTTCTAAATTTTTCGTTTCCTTTACCTAAAACCATCAAGTATATTTACGCATCCTTCGAGCAAGCCGACAAAGCTTGAAGCCGCATGACGGCGATTTTACGGAACGGCGACACGCCTTCCGGCCATCCTGCGGCCCGGCCCGGCCAGCCCCGTAGGTCGTCGGTTCAAGGGAATCGCGCGCCCGCGCAGGGCGTGCGGCTCCGTGTCGTGCGCGCGAAATCAACTCAGTACAACACGCGCCCGGCCATTTTGAACCGGCAAGTTAACCGACATCCGGAAATCCAGAGGGGGCAGTAAACCATGATTACCTTCACGTAGTCAGCCGCCGCGTTTTCGAATAATCCGTCATTGGCATTTTCATCGCTGTTGATTAACGGCGAGGGGATTGTTTTTGCCGGCGTTTTCGCAGCACTGAACGATTCTTTCAACAATCGAGGTTTCAGTCATGTCGATCGATATTCGCAAGATGCGTTATCTGCCGCTCGTCGCCGCGCTCGCACTCGCCGGGTGCGGCGGTGACGACGGCGGTGCAGGCTCCGCTTCCGCGCTCAGCTCCGCCGGCGCACCGCACTCGGGCTCGTCGCCCACCGTCAACGCGCCGCCGAGCGCATCCAACGTCGACAAGAGCGTGTCGCCTGTCGAGTTGCCGGACACCGTGGTGCCCGTGAACTACCGGCTGTGGTTCCGCCCGAACGACGCGCTGAACGCGTTCGACGGCCGCGCCGACGTCGAGATCAAGGTGCTGAAGCCGGTCAACAACATCGTGATCGCCGGCCACCGGATCAAGTTCACGAACGGCCGCATCACGCTGCAGCCGGGCAACATCCAGCTGATCGCGACGCCGCAGGACAAGGGCGACTTCTACCAGCTGCGCCCCGTGAGCGGCACGATCTCGCCGGGCAACTATTCGCTGCACATGGAGTGGTCGGGCATCATCAACTTCAAGTCGTATGACGATCCGGGCACGAAGACGGGCGGCAGCTGCGGCGACGATCCGTATCCGGGCTGCTCGGCCGCGGAAGGCGTGTTCCGCGTCGACCTGAAGGGCACCGACGGCAAGACGAGCGGCGCGATCCTCACGCAGGGCGAAACCAACCTGTCGCGCCAGTGGTTCCCCGGCTGGGACGAGCCGGCGTTCCGCCCGACCTATGAAGTGACGGCCGAAGTGCCGTCGAACTGGCGCGTCGTGTCGAACGCGGCCGAGAAGCCGTCGACCAACGTCGGCGGCGGCTACAAGCTCGTGCAGTTCGAGAAGACCCCGCCGATGCCGTCGTACCTGCTGTTCTTCGGCGGCGGCCAGTTCGACACCTATGAAGACGACTTCACGAGCCCGCTGCCGGGCGGCAAGGGCGGCCTGCACCTGCGCGTGTTCACGCCGCCGGGCATGAGCGACTGGGCGAAGCCGGCGATGGACCGCACCAAGCAGGCACTCGACTTCTACTACCGCTACACGGGCATTGCGCTGCCGCTCACGAAGTTCGACACGGTGGCCGCGAACGATGCGTTCAAGGAGCAGAAGGACCTGAACTTCGGCGGGATGGAGAACTGGGGGTCGATCCTCGAGTTCGCCGACGACATCCTGCCGCAGCCGGGCCAGCCGATGTCGCACTACGGCAACGAGGTGCTGACGCACGAAGTCGCGCACCAGTGGTTCGGCGATCTCGTCACGACCGACTGGTGGGACAACGTGTGGCTCAACGAGTCGTTCGCGACGTTCTTCGAGACGAAGACGACGATCCAGTTCTTCCCCGACGAGTTCAGCTGGCTCGACCAGGTGAAGAACAAGTACCGCGTGATCAATCGTGACATCGGCCCGAACGCCTTCCCGGTCGCGCCGAACTTCAACGGCTGGGCCTCGAACGACTTCGTGCTGAGCGCCAGCGCGTTCACGTACGACAAGGGCGGCCACGTGCTGAAGACGCTCGAGAACTATCTCGGCGAACAGACGCTGCGCAAGGGTCTGCAGCAGTACCTCGTCGACTACTCGTTCGGCAACGGCACACCGAAGCGGCTGTGGGATGCGCTGTCGAAGGAAAGCGGCCAGGCGATCGGCGCGATCGGCGACAGCTACGTCCGCCAGACCGGCGTGCCGCTGATCTCGCTCGACACGCAGTGCGACCTGACGAAGAACCAGACGGTCGTCACGCTGAAACAGCAGCCGTTCCCGAACAAGAACGCGTATCCGGGCCTGCAGTGGACGGTGCCGATCACGCTCGCGTACGGCCAGGGTCTCGCGAAACGCACGACGCTCGCGCTGAAGGATACGCAGACGCAAACGCGGATCGACGGCTGCACGGGCGTGGTGGCCGACCCGAGCGGGCTCGACTACTACGTCGTGAACTACAGCGACGCGGCCTGGAGCGGGCTGCTCACGCAGGTCAACGGCTCGACCGATCCGGTGCTGCTCGCGAACCTGAAGAGCGAAGCCGCGCTGCTCGTCGCGAACAACCTCGCGCCGGCATCGCGCTCGACGTCGATCGGCTCGGTCGCATCGCCGGCCGCGATGAAGCTGCGCCAGACGCCGACCTTCGGCGGCATCGAACCGGTGACGAAGGAACGCCCGGCACTGCAATACCAGGGCATCTTCAAGCCGCGCAAGGTAGTCACGCAGTAACGGTGCGTGCCCGGCCGGTGCCGCGCAGCCTGCGGCGGCCGGCCGGCGTACCGGTTTCTCCGACCTTTGACGGGCCTCGCGTGCGAGGCCCTTTTTCATGCCCGGCGTGCTTCGGGCCCGGCGACACGCCGCCGGCCGTCGCCCGCCGTCGTCGTCACGCCCACGCGGCATCCCACGCCGGCTGCGCGAACCACGTCGCGAGGAACGCAACGAGCCGCGACGCGCGTGCGGTGCCGCGCGCCGGCTGGCGCAACACGTGGATCGTCGCCGGCTCGGGCGCCGCCGCGAACTGCGGCAGGACCGCGCGCAAGCGGCCGTCGCGCAGCGCGTCCCCCGCGAGCCAGGTCGGCAGGTGCGCGAGACCGAGCCCGTCGATCGCGGCTTCGAGCAACGCTTCCGAATGATTGCTGCGAAACCGTGGCTGCGCCGGCGCGTGGCGGCGCTCGCCGAAGCGCCACGCGCCCGGCGGCGGCACGCCGTGCCAAGCGAGGCAGTCGTGTCCGGCGAGTGCGTCGGGCGTATCCGGCTCGCCGCGCCGCGCCAGATACGCCGCGCTCGCGCACAGCACGCGCCGCTGCGGCGCCAGCACGGTTGCGACGAGGCGCGTGTCCTCGAGCGGGCCGATACGCACCGCGAGATCGACGTCCGAGCCGAGCCGCGCGCCCTGCAGGTCGACCATGCTGTCGGTCAGCACGAGGTCGACCTGCAGCGCCGGATGACGCTGCATGAACGCGGCCAGCGCGGCCACCAGGTGCCGCCGGCCGAACGGCGCCGGACAGTCGACGCGCAGCAGCCCGCTCGGCTCGTCGTGCTGGCTGTGCAGGTCTTCCTGCAGGCCGCGCAGCTCGGCCAGCATCCGCGTCGCGCGCCCGTACAGCAACTGCCCGGCCTCGGTGGGCCGCAGCGCATGCGTGGTGCGATGCAGGAGGCGGATGCCGAGCTGTGTCTCGAGCCGGTCGATGCGCCGCGTGACCGACGACGCGGCGACACCCAGCCGGCGGGCGGCCGCCGAGAAGCTCTGCTGGTCGACCACGTCGACGAACAGCGCCAGATGCGGGGAAAGGAAATCGTCCATTCGGTGCCTTCGGATTTGGCTATGCGTTTATCGCAAAACAATCATCTGCCTTTGCGGGTTTCCGCGTCAAACCGGGCCGACTAGACTGCGTTCATCCATTTCATTCGCTGCACGCACCGCCCCACCGGGCCGCGCGGCAGCCAACCGCCACGGAGATCACCATGCGCAGCATCCGCTTCGACGCCCCCGCCGCCGACATCGAGTCGCTCGACGCGCGGGTCAGGGAAATCGACACGCCCGTACCGGGCGACGGCCAGATGCTGATCGAGGTGCACGCGGCCGGCGTGAACCCGAGCGACGTGAAGGCCGCGCTCGGCCGCATGCCGCACGCGGTGTGGCCGCGCACGCCCGGGCGCGACTGGGCCGGCATCGTGCGCAGCGGCCCGGAAGGCTGGATCGGCGCGCCAGTGTGGGGTTCGGGTGGCGATCTGGGCGTCGGGCGCGACGGCTCGCATGCGCAATGGCTCGTGCTCGACGCGGCACTGGTGCGCCGCAAGCCCGCCGTGCTGACGCTCGACGAAGCGGCCGGCGTCGGCGTGCCGTTCGTCACAGCCTACGAGGGCTTGCGCCGCGCCGGCATGCCGACGGCCGGCGACGTCGTGCTCGTGTTCGGCGCGAACGGCAAGGTGGGCCAGGCCGCGATCCAGCTCGCGACCGCGCACGGCGCAACCGTGATCGGCGTCGAGCGCAGCGCCGGCGGCTATCGTGGCCACGCATCGAGCGACGTGCACATGATCGACGCGTCGAAAGAACCGGTGGCCGACGCGGTGCGCGCGGCGACCGGCGGACGCGGCGCGGACATCGTCTACAACACGGTCGGCAGCCCGTACTTCGAAGCGGCGAACGCGTCGATGGCGATCGGTGCGCGGCAGATCTTCATCTCGACGATCGAGCGCAGCGTGCCGTTCGACATCTTCGCGTTCTATCGCGGCCAGCACACGTTCGTGGGCATCGATTCGCTGCAGCTCGGCGGCGCCGCGGTCGCGCAGATCCTCGACACGCTCGCGCCCGGCTTCGGCAACGGCACCCTGCGCCCGTTCCCGATCGGCGACGACTACGTTTATCCGCTCGAGCGCGCGCACGATGCGTATCGCGCGGTGCTGGCCGGTGCGCGCGAGCGCGTCATCCTCAAACCCTGACGCCGGATCACACGGGAGACCGCCATGACGGATTACGTGACCTCGCTCGCGGTGGGCCTAGGCGTCGGCGTGTTGTATGCGCTGCTGCACGTGCGCTCGCCGGCCCCGCCGCTCGTCGCGCTCGTCGGGCTGCTTGGAATGGTGATCGGCGAACGCGCGATTGCGCTGTTGCGCTGACGGGTCGATGCCGCTAGCGGTCGTCGCGCCGGCGGAATGCCCACCACGCGGCGAGTGCCGTGAAGCCCGCCACGAGCAGCACCATCAGCCAGAAGCCGTGCTTGTTCTCCGAGAACGGCACGCCGCCGACGTTCATCCCGAAGAAGCCGGCGACGATGTTGATCGGCAGCGCGATCACGGTCACGAGCGTCAGCGTGAACAGCGTCCGGTTGTTCTGCTCGTCGAGACGCGAGCCGATCTCTTCCTGAAGCAGCTTGATCCGCTCGTTGAGCCCGGCCAGGTCGGCGAGCACCAGCGAAAACTCTTCGGTCGACTCGCGCAGCTCCTGCACGTCTTCCGTATGCAGCCACGCGGGCGGCTTCGCGAGCAGCCGGAAGATCGACCCGGGCTCGGGCGCGAGCATGCGCTGCAGGCGCGTCAGCGTGCGGCGCATCGCGCCGAGCTCGATGCGGCTCGACGTGAGCCGCTGCGACAGGAAGCGGTCCTCGATGCGATCGACGTCGACGCTCGTGCGCCGCATGATCTGGATCAGCAGGTCGGCCTGGTCGCGCAGCAGGTGCACGAGCAGCTCCGCCGGCGACCGGAACTGCTCGCCGTCGCGCACGCACGCGCGCAGCGTGTCGACCGAGCGCAGCGGCTTGAGCCGCGCGGTGACCATGATGCGCCGCTCGACGTGGACGAACAGCGTCGCGATTTCCGACGGCGTCAGTTCGA
Organism: Burkholderia sp. AU4i; assembly: GCF_000466765.1. NCBI lineage: Bacteria > Pseudomonadati > Pseudomonadota > Betaproteobacteria > Burkholderiales > Burkholderiaceae > Burkholderia > Burkholderia sp. AU4i. Next base: position 27,946 of record NZ_ASSI01000138.1, read on the forward strand.
GGTTGAACATCACGTCGTTGACGATCGCCCGCAGTGCACCGTCCTCCTGCTCGATGCGCGTCGAGCGCGACCCTTCGTGGAGGAATTCGAAGAAGCTGTCGGGCAGATCGAGGTGCGTGCGCATCCAGCGCTCGCTCGCGCCGTGTGCGAGATTGAAGTGCAGCCAGACGAAATCGTCCGACGCGCCATCGTGCTCGCGGCACGTGCGCAGCCACGCGGCGGCCGTGTCGGCGTCGAGCGTCGCGCCGGATCCGCCCGGATCGAAGCGGAATCCGCACACCATGCCGGACGTATCGGCGCCGTAAGTCTGTACGATCAGGTCCATCGTGTCGAAGGTCGTGCGGCGCGCGGCGCGCCGCGCATCGCGGGTCGCGAACCCGCGCCGGAAAAGGAAAGGAAACGTATGCCCGACGGGCATGACGCGCCGGTGACAGCGCCACGCCGCATCATACCGGCCGATTCCGCACCCCAAAAGCAACGCGCCGCCCAACGGGCGGCGCAGGTGCGGCAGGCCGGCACACGAGACGCGTTACTGCCGCGTCTCCGACTGCGCGGCACTCGGGCACGCGGGATCCTTGCCCCAGTGACCTTCGCAGACGCGCCAGCGGCACAGTTGATCCTCGAAGAAACCGCGCTCCGAACATTCCTTCACGCGCGACGCCAGCGAGCCGGCCGTCGCGGCCGTCTTGGTCGGCACGGCCTGCGCCTTCTGCGCGGCGAGTTTCTTGTCGGCGGGCTTCGTGCGCGCGACGAGCGCCGCGAGCAGATCCGCATCCGGATCGTCCTTCCCGGCCGCCTTCGCACTTGCGGTGCGGGTCGACGTCGCGTCGCGACGCTTCTTCGCCTGCGCGAGCTCGGCCTGCTGTTCCTTGCGATGCTTGCGGGCCTCGGCCTTTGCGTCAGCCTTGGTTTCGGCCTTCGTGTCGGTCTTGCCGTGCGCCGCGACCTTCGCGTTCTTCGCTGCGTCGGCCTTCGCGGTCTTGGTCGCAGCAGCGGCGGCGGCGGCCGCCGCACCGGCCGTGGCCGTGCCCGATGCATCATCGGCGCCGTTGGCGAGCGCACGCGACAGGCGGCTGTTGTCCGCGGCGGACGCGGACGATGCGGAAGCAACGGTTCGGGAAGCTGCGTCGTCGTTGACGATCGTGGCCGGCTGCGCGGCGGATGCCGCATTTTGCGCGACCTGCACGGCAGCGTCGCTGGCCGCGGCGGCCTTCGCCGGCGCGGCGGCCGCGGGTGCGGCCTCGGCCGTGACGGCAGCGGCCTGCTCGTTCGAATGCTGCATGCGCCATGCGCCCCAGCCACCGACGGCAACCACCAGTGCAACGACGGCTGCGATCGGCGCCTTCAGCGAACGGCGCGGCGGTTCGGCCGGCGGCGTGACACGTCCTTCCAGATTCGCGAGAATGCGCGACTGCTGAGCTCCGTCGCCTGCCGGTTTGGTATCGGACAGCAGGCTGGGCGGAGATTTCGAATTTGAATTTTCCGGCGCACTCATTCAGCGTCTCATTGAATCCTGGTTTAATTCACCGCGATAATATAGCCCGGCCTCTCGAAGCAGCCTGATTCTAAGAGCAAGCATTGCAAAACACAATCAATTCCAATTTCCGGGGATTTCGTTGATTGCCGTCGCACTCGTCGCCTATTTCGCCCTTGCCGTAGCAGTTGCGGCACTGTTGCTTTTACCGGGTATCCGCGCGACCGTTTTCGAATCCGTCGCCCAGTTTCACGGCCGTCTTACACGCCGTGCGAACGATCGCGCCGCGCGTACGCGAAGTCAGATTGTTAAATCGGCAAGCGTTACGCGCGGTGCTTTAAACGATGTGCAAAATTTACTGGTTCGACGGCGCTTGATGATTATGGTATCGGCAGGTATTCTTGCGACGCCGCCATTGGTCGCCATTGCGTTACGCGGCCGGCAATTGTTCCAGTACGACGACACGGCGCGCGTGCCCGACGAGAAGATCGCCGCCCTGCTGCAGGGCGAACAGCTCGTACCGCCCCCGCCGCTGCCGCCGGAAGTCTTCGCCACCAAGGAAGTCGAACAGGTACGTCCGGCGCTGAAGGATGCAAGCCGTGACTGGAACCTGCTGGATCCGGATTTCCGTACGCGTTTGCTGCTGGTCTACAAGATCATGCACGAACAATATGGATATGAAATGGCGTTGCTGGAAGGTTACCGGAGCCCGGAACGGCAGAACCGGCTGGCGGCAATGGGCGGCAACGTGACCAACGCGGCGGCCTTCCAGAGTTATCACCAATTCGGGCTGGCGGCCGACAACGCATTCCTGCGCGACGGCAAGCTGGTCATTTCCGAGAAAGATCCGTGGGCGATGCGCGGCTACCAGTTGTACGGCCAGGTCGCCGAACAGGTTGGCCTGACCTGGGGGGGCCGCTGGAAAATGATGGATCTCGGGCACGTGGAATACCATAAACCCGGTTTTAAACTGGGACGCGGCAGCTAGCCAGGGCTGCCGGACAGGAAATAATGAGGGCGGCATGGGGCTTTTTAATATCCCGGCAGGAAACGATATGGGCGGCGCAAAAAATCATGCATTCCGGTGCGCGATTTTTTCCGGCCGCCGCTTCCGTTTTAAATCTCACAGCGTCCTTTCGTTAATGCGCGCGCCTTCTCCGATGCCGCGGGCGCATTGATGCCAGCCCCCTTCATCCCGTTTGACAGCATGGCGACACATCGCGGCGCCACCCTTGCCGCTCGACGCGCCTGCGTCGCCTCACCGAATCGCACCGGAACCTGAACGTCCTATGCAACGCATCCTCAACGTGCTGACTCATCCGCGTACGCTCTCGATCGTCGGGATCGTCGCGCTAGCGGCCATCCTCTTCATCGTCGCCGACATGCTCCAGCTGCCGCTCCTGTGGGCGGCGATCGCGTTCGCGGCGATCCTCGCGCTGTGGCTCGTCGTCGCGCTGTGGCGCCGCTGGCGCGTGAAGCGCGCGAACCAGCAGCTCGGCCAGGTGCTGGAAGAGCAGGCGGAAACCGGCAAGATCGCCGCGCCCGCCGCCGCCGCGCTCGCCCCCGACGCGAAGACGGCCGATCTCGACGTGCTGCGCACGCGGCTGTCGGACGCGGTGAAGACGATCAAGACGTCGAAGATCGGCCAGGTGTCGGGCGGCTCCGCGCTGTACGAACTGCCGTGGTACATCGTCATCGGCAACCCGGCCGCGGGCAAGAGCAGCGCCGTGCTCAATTCCGGCCTGCAGTTCCCGTTCGCGGACAAGAACAGCGCGGTGATCCACGGCATCGGCGGTACGCGTAACTGCGACTGGTTCTTCACGACCGAAGGGATCCTGCTCGACACGGCCGGCCGTTATTCGGTGCACGAGGAAGATCGCAGCGAATGGCTCGGCTTCCTCGGCCTGCTCAAGCGCTATCGCCCGAAGGCGCCGATCAACGGCATCATCGTCACCGCGAGCATCGCCGAACTCACCGGCAACCGCCCCGAATTCGCGATCAACCTCGCGAAAAACCTCCGCCAGCGCGTTCAGGAGCTGACGGAGAAGCTCGAGGTGTTCGCACCGGTCTACGTGATGTTCACGAAGGCCGACCTGATCACCGGCTTCACCGAATTCTTCAGCAGCAGCGACAAGCACGAGTACGACCGCGTGTGGGGCGCCACCCTGCCCTACGAACCCGACGACAAGCGCGACGTGGTCGCGCAGTTCGACACGCACTTCGAGGAACTGTACGAAGGGCTGAAGGAAATCAGCGTCGCGCAGCTGTCGCTGTCGCGCGGCAACCAGCTGTCGCCGGGCCAGCTGAGCTTCCCGCTCGAATTCTCGACGATCAAGCCGTCGCTGCGCGCGTTCCTCGCGACGCTGTTCGAGAACAACCCGTTCCAGTACAAGCCGATCTTCCGCGGCTTCTACTTCACCAGCGCATTGCAGGAAGGCGAAACCAACAGCGCGGCCGCGCAGCGCATCGCGCAGCGCTTCGGCCTCGACGGCAGCGCGCTGCCGAAGCCGCACAGCGCGTTCTCGAAGAACGGCTTCTTCCTGCGCGACCTGTTCTCGAAGGTGATCTTCGCGGACCGCCAGACGGTGCGGCAGTTCGCGAGCCCGACCAAGACCCGGTTGCGCTACGCGACCTTCTTCGGTTTCGTCGCGGCGCTCGCGCTCGCGCTGGGCGGCTGGACCTGGTCGACGATCGGCAACCAGCAGCTCGTCGCGAACGTGCAGGCCGACCTCGACAACGTCACGCGCCTGCAGCAGGGCCGCAACGACCTGCAGTCGCGCCTGCAGGCGATGGACATCCTCGAGGACCGGATCGAGCAGCTCGAGCAGTTCCGCCGCGACAAGCCGGTCTCGGTGTCGCTCGGCCTGTACCAGGGCGACCGTCTCGAGCAGCACCTGCTGACCGAGTACTACAACGGCGTGCGCCAGATCCTGCTGGCCCCCGTGTCGCAGAATCTCGCGTCGTTCATGAAGGACGTGAACGCGCACCCCGAGCAGCTCGTGCCGATGACGCGCCCGCCCGAATCGGGCGCCGTGCAGGGTGGCGCGATTCCGGTCTCGACGAACGCGGCAGGCGCCGCGCCGCAGGCCGGTGCCGCACTGGCCGCGTCCGGCACCGCGCCGGCCGCAGCGCAACAGCCGGCCGCTCCGCAGGGCGGCCTCTACAGCGACGCGTCGCCGACCAACGTGCAGGACGCGTACAACGCGCTCAAGACGTACCTGATGCTGTCCGACAAGCGTCACGTCGAACAGGCGCACCTGACCGACCAGCTCGCCCGCTTCTGGCGCGGCTGGCTCGAGACGAATCGCGGCAACATGCCGCGCGACGAGATGATCAAGAGCGCGGAGCGCATGATCTCGTTCTACCTGTCGCGCGTGAACGACGACGACTGGCCGATGATCGACGCGAACCTCGCGCTCGTCGACCAGACCCGCGAGAACCTGCGCCGCGTCGTGCGCGGCATGCCGGCCCGCCAGCGCGTGTACGAGGAAATCAAGGCACGCGCGTCGACCCGCTTCGCGCCGATGACCATCGCGCGCATCGTCGGCGACGGCAACCAGGGGCTCGTGGCAGGCAGCTACGCGATTCCGGGCACGTTCACGCGCGAAGCGTGGTTCGACTACGTGCAGCCGGCGATCCGCGACGCGGCAACCAAGGAACTGCAGGCGAAGGACTGGGTGCTGAACACGTCGACGCAGGACGACCTGACGCTCGAGGGCAGCCCCGAGCAGATCCAGAAGACGCTCGTCGGCATGTACAAGACCGAGTATGCGCAGCACTGGCAGAAGTTCATGCAGGGCATCGCCGTGCAGGGCTTCAGCAGCTTCGGCCAGGCCGTCGACGGGATGAACCGCCTCGGCGACCCGCAGGATTCGCCGATCCGCAAGATCCTCGAGACCGCGTACGACCAGACGTCGTGGGACAACCCGTCGCTCGCGAACGTGACGATCAAGAAGGCGCAGACGGGTGTCGTGAACTGGGTCAAGCAACTGTTCTCGCACTCGCCGGCCGGCCAGGTGGCGGCCGCCAACATCGACATCAACGGCAATCCGGCCGAGGTGCCGATGGGTCCGATCGGCCAGGAATTCATCGGGCTCGCGCGGATCGTCGCGGTGCATGACGGCACGTCGATGCTCAAGGGCTACATGGAGTCGCTGTCGAAGGTCCGCACGCGCTTCAACGTGATCAAGAACCAGGGCGACCCGGGCCCGGGCGCGCGCCAGCTGATGCAGCAGACGCTCGACGGCAACGGTTCGGAACTCGCCGATTCGCTGAAGCTCGTCGACGAACAGATGCTGACCGGCCTCACCGATTCGCAACGCAAGTCGCTGCGTCCGCTGCTCGTGCGGCCGCTGATGCAGGCGTTCGCGGTCGTGATCCAGCCGGCCAGCGCCGAAGTCAACAAGGTGTGGAACGCGCAGGTCTACCAGCCGTTCCAGAACTCGCTCGCGACGAAGTACCCGTTCGCGGCGAGCGCGAAGGTCGAGGCCGGCGCCGGTGAAATCGCGCAGGTGTTCGGTCCGGACGGCTCGATCGCGAAGTTCGTCGGCACGACGCTCGGGCCGCTCGCGGTGCGCCGCGGCGACACCCTCGCCGCCCGCACGTGGGGCGACATGGGCATCGGCCTCACGCCGGACTTCACGAACGGCTTCGCGCGCTGGGTCGCGCCGCTCGCGGGCGGTGCGGCAGGCGGCGCGGCCGCGTCGTCCGAGCCGCAGACGGTGTTCCAGATCCTGCCGCAGCCGAGCACGGGCACGACGGAATACACGATCGCGATCGACGGCCAGCAACTGCGCTACCGCAACACGCCGCCGCAGTGGACCAACTTCGTGTGGCCGAACCCGCAGGGCTCGCCGGGCGCGACGCTGTCCGCGACGACCTTCGACGGCCGCACGGTGCAGCTCGTCAACGAGCCGGGCCGCTACGGCCTCGAGAAGCTAATCAACTCGGCGCAACGCAAGCGCCGTCCGGACGGCACCTTCGACCTGACGTGGGCGCAGGGCAGCGTGAACGTGTCGGTGACGATGCGTATCATCAGCACGTCGCAACCGTCCGGCGGCGGGGGCAGCGACCAGCCGCAGCAGCAGAGCCTGCGCGGCCTGCAGCTGCCGTCGTCGGTCGCCGACGCGAGCGCGGGCGCCGCGCAGAACGCGACCCAGTCCGGCACGGGTACGCCGGCCGCAGCGCCGGCCGTCGCGGCCGCCAACGCAACGAATGCACAGGGGGCGCAATGACGCAAACCGTACAGGCGCAAATCGCCTACTTCGGCAAGATTCCGTCGCGCGGCGACTTCGTGAAGAGCCCGCACAATCCGCAGTTGCTGCAGACGCTCGATCGCTGGATCGCGCAGGCGCTCGAACTGCTCGCGGAAGATCCGCGCTGGAAGCTCGTCTACGAGGATGCGAAGCCGATGCATTTCGCGTTCCTCGGCTCGCGCAGCAAGCTCGCGATCGCGGGCCACATGGTCGCGAGCCACGACGTGTCGATGCGCCGCTTCCCGTTCCTCGGCGCAACGGCGCTCGAGGTCGACCGGCCGCTCGCGTTCCTCGCGCGCAGCCCGCTGGCGTTCGCGCGGCTGTGGTCGCGCGTCGCCACGCAGATCCCGCCGCTGCTCGGCAAGGACGAGCCGCCCGGCGCGCTGCAGGCGCTCGGCGACACGCAGGTGCCGATCGACGTCGGCGGCCCCGGCACGTCGCATGACGGCACCTTCAACGATTTCGTCGAACACCAGTCGCTGTACGGCCTCCAGGAGATGCTGCTCGACAGCGGTCATCCCGTGCGGCTGCGCGGCGCGATGCTCGCGCTCGGCTCGCTGCTGCGGCCGGTGATGCAGAGCGGTTCGTCGCACATCGAGCGCGGCCTCACGCTGCCGCTGCCGGTCGATCCGTTCTACCGCAGCCTCGTCGCCGCGTTCTGGCTCGAACTGATCGCGCCGTTCGTCGCGCAGGCCGATTTCGAGCTCGCGATCTTCATCGGCACGATCGCCGAACGCGAACGGCTCATCATCGGCTTCAACGGCGCGTCGGCCAAGACGCTGCTGAGCGTCGTCGACCCACAGACCTACGCCGCCCACAACATCGACATCGACGATCCCGAGTGGATCGACGCCCATGCGCAAAACGATCACCAGATCAGCAAGCTCGTCAGCTACCTCGAACAACCGCAACTCTCGCTGCGCGTCGCCATCGACGCGTTCCGTGAAGCGTTCATCGGAGGCTGACGGGATGCATCGCATGAATCACGTCCTCGCCGCCCTCCTCGCCTCCGGCCTGCTCATCGGCAGCGGCACGGCCTTCGCGCAGAACACGGGCGCGACGGTCACGCCGGTCGGCACCGGCACGGTCGCGACGACCGCGCTGCCCGCGAACCCCGGTGCCGCACCGGGGACGGCGTCAGGCGCCGTCGTGCACGGCACGGCCGGCACCGCGAGCACCATCACGCCGCCGCCCGCGGCCGCGACACCCGGCCAGGTGGTCGTCGGCGGCAAGGTGCCCGACGAGGCGACCAAGGCCGCCGTGCTGCAGAAGCTGCGCGACACCTACGGCGCGACGAACGTCGTCGACCAGATCGAGGTCGGCGACGTCGCAACGCCGCCGAACTGGAGCGCGAACGTGCAGAAGCTGCTCGGCGCGCAGCTCAAGCAGATCAGCAAGGGGCAGCTGAAGATCAACGGCACGCAGATCGAGATGAAGGGCGAGGTGCACAACGAAGCGCAGCGCCAGCAGCTCGCGAGCGACATGGCGAACACGCTGAACCCGACGTATACGATCAGGAACGGGCTGCGCGTATCGGCATCCGAACAGGGCGTGCTCGACCAGACGCTCGCGAACCGGACGATCGAGTTCGAGACGGGCAGCGCGACGCTCACACCGCAGGGCAAGCTGATCCTCGACCAGATGGCGGCCGCGCTCGCGAAGATGCAGAACCGCACGGTCGACATCATCGGCCACACCGACAACTCGGGGAACCGCACATCGAACATCGCGCTCAGCCAGGCGCGCGCGGATGCGGTGAAGGGTTACCTGATCACGAAGAGCATCCCGCCGCAGCAGATGACGACGACGGGTGTCGGGCCGGATCAGCCGATCGCGCCGAACGATACGGCGGACGGGCGCGCGCGGAACCGACGGATCGAGTTCCGGGTGGGGCAGTAAGCGTAGAGGGGTGTCACGGGCCGCTTCGTGCGAAGCGGCCCGGCAGGCGACGGGCGGCGGCAGCGATGCGCCGCCCGTTTCGCGTTTACGACTGCTCGTCCGGCCTCACGCCCAGCAGTTCGCGAATATGCGACAGCGAGCCGTCGTCCTTCACGACGCTCTCGAGCCACTTGTGCAGCGGCATGTCGGCCCATTCGGCCGCCTTGTCGGCGAGATACGCGACCGGGCTGTGCGGCTCGGTCTGGCGGAAATAGCGGGCGACCGCGCGCAGCTGGTCGACGGCCTGCGCACGGTTCTGGATGCCGGCGATCATCTGCGTCACCGGGGCGCGCGGAACGGGCTGCGGCTGCACGTGAGTCTCCTCGGTCTGAATCGGATTGCCGAACACCGGCTCGATGCGCTCGGGTTGCGCCTGCGGTGCCGACTGTGTGTGCGGCGCGCTGCCCGTATAACCCTGCTCGCGCGCAAAGCGCTCGGCGAGCCGGTACACGGTCTCGAACGCGTCGCGCGCCTGCCGGAAGCTCGGCGCCGAATCGCCCGCGCGCTCGACGAGCCGCTCCTCGAACGCATCGAGCGCAAATTCGAATGCCTTCAGGTTCGCGAGCAGCGCCGTGTAGAACGCGATCGACGTCACGCGCCGCGACGAATCGATCTGCTCGATCGACGGCTTGCCGCGTGCGATGTCGTCCGCGTGTTCGGGGTCACGCTTGATGGCCTGCGCGACGTGCTGCGCCACTTCCCAGTCGAGCGTGCTGAACGCGTTCGACGCGCCGTCCGTCAACGGCACCGCGCGCAGCAGCTCGGCCGTGCGGCCGGACAGCCACGCGACGTTGCCGAGCCGGTGCTCGATGTCGTCGTCTTCGGGCAGCGGGTGGAAGGTGTCCCAGAAGTCGCGGCACAGGCCCTCGAGCAGCGCATAACCTTCGGTGAGGCCGGTGATGCCGTCCTCGAGCGCGAGCGCCTCGGTCAGCCACACGGCGAGCCGCAGGTCCTTCGTGCGCGTGCGCAGCAGCTCGCCCGCGTGATCGACGACGAAGCCCCAGTCGGCCTCCTTGATCTCGGTCACCCATTCGCCCTGGTCGAGCGTCGGATCGTCGTAGCGCCGCGCGTCCTGGATCGCGTCGAATTCGTTCGAAAACAGCAGGTCGTCGCCGCTGGGCGACGCATCGCTGATCGGCGTCAGCAGCTCGGGGAGATTGATCGGCATGGTTTCAGTTCATCAATGCTGGGTGATGCGCGGCCGCGCTCATTCGACGGTGTACGTGAATTCGCCGGCCTCGTCCGCGCGCACCGCGATGCGCGCGATGGCCGCGCCGTCGGCGATCCGGCCGAGCACGTGGCCCGCGATCTCCGGCAGCAGCGTGCCGTTCAGGATATGGTCGACGTTGCGGGCGCCCGAATCGACTTCGGTGCAGCGCGCGAGCACCGCGTCGACAAGCGACTCGTCCCATTCGAACGCCGCCTTGTGGTTCGCCTCGATCCGGCGGCGGATCCGCTCGAGCTTCAGCTCGATGATCTCGGCCAGCACGTCGTCGGAAATCGGGTAGTACGGCACGACCTTCATCCGCCCGAGGAACGCGGGTTTGAACGTCTTGTACAGCTGCGGGCGCAGCGTCTCGGCAAGGGCATCCGGATCGGGCAGTTCCTCGGCCGGCTTGTTCAGGCACGCCTGCATCACCGCGGCGGAACCGACGTTCGACGTCAGGATGATCAGCGTGTTGCGGAAGTCGATCTCGCGCCCTTCCGCATCGTCCATCGCGCCCTTGTCGAACACCTGGAAGAACATCTCGAGCACGTCGGGGTGCGCCTTCTCGACTTCGTCGAGCAGCACGACCGAATACGGGTTGCGGCGCACCGCCTCGGTCAGCACGCCGCCTTCACCGTAGCCGACGTAGCCCGGCGGCGAGCCCTTCAGGCCCGATACGCTGTGCGCTTCCTGGTACTCGCTCATGTTGATCGTGACCATCTTGCGCTCGCCGCCGTACAGGATGTCGGCCAGCGCGAGTGCCGTCTCGGTCTTGCCGACACCCGACGGCCCGACGAACATGAACACGCCGCGCGGCTTGTTCGGATCCTCGAGGTTCGCGGTCGCGGTGCGCACGCGCTGCGCGATCGCGTCGAGCGCATGATCCTGGCCGATCACGCGCGCGGTGAGCAGCGGCTGCAGGTTCAGCACGGTGTCGATCTCGTCCTTCACCATCCGGCCGAGCGGAATGCCCGTCCACGCGGCGACGATCTCGGCGACGACATGGCCGTCGACCTGCAGCGGCACCATCGGCTCGCCGCCCTGCAGCGCGTGCAGCGCCGCGACGCGCTCGGCGAGCTTGTCGCGGGTCGCCTGCATGTCGACCGGCTGGCCGTCTTCCGACGGGCCGCGTGCCTTGTCGAGCGTATCGCGCAGCTCGGTGATCTCGGCGACGATCACGCGCTCGGCTTCATAACGCGCTTCGTCCTTCGCCAGTTGTTCGAGCGCCGTGTCGCGCGCGCCGCGCAGCTCGCCGAGCCGCTCGTCGTGCGCCGCGCCACCCGCCGCCTCGCGCTCCAGCGACGCGATTTCCGCGTCGATCCGCTCGATGCGCTTCTTCGTGTCGTCGATCGCCGCCGGCGTCGCGCTGTGCGCGAGCGCGACCTTCGCGCACGCGGTGTCGAGCACGCTGATCGCCTTGTCCGGCAGCTGGCGGCCGCTGATGTAGCGGTGCGACAGACGCACGGCCTCGGTGATCGCATCGTCGAGGATCCGCACGTTGAAGTGCTTTTCCATCAGGCCGGACATCCCGCGCAGCATCGCGGCCGCGAGCGGCTCGCTCGGCTCCTCGACCTTCACGACCTGGAAGCGCCGCGCAAGCGCCGCGTCCTTCTCGAAGTACTTCTTGTATTCGCTCCACGTCGTCGCGGCGATCGTGCGCAGCTCGCCGCGCGCGAGCGCCGGCTTCAGCAGGTTCGCCGCATCGTTCTGGCCGGCCTGGCCGCCCGCGCCGATGATCGTGTGCGCCTCGTCGATGAACAGGATGATCGGGTGCGCGCTCTTCTTCACCTCGTCGATCACGCTCTTCAGGCGATTCTCGAACTCGCCCTTCACGCTCGCGCCGGCCTGCAGCAGCCCCATGTCGAGCACGTGCAGCGCGACGCCGCGCAACGGCGGCGGCACGTCGTCGGCCGCGATGCGCAGCGCGAGGCCCTCGACGACCGCCGTTTTGCCGACGCCGGCCTCGCCGGTCATGATCGGGTTGTTCTGGCGGCGACGCATCAGGATGTCGATCGCCTGGCGGATCTCGGCTTCGCGGCCGATCACCGGGTCGATCTTGCCGTCGCGTGCGCGCTGCGTGAGGTTGGTCGTGTACGTGTCGAGCGCGGGCGTCTTCGACGGACCCGCCGCGGGCGCCGCGCCGTCGGCCGCCGGCGCAAGGCTGCCGTCTTCCGTATCGCCCTGGCGCGGTTCGGCCTCGCTCGATCCGGCCATGATTTCGTCGAACTTGTGCTTCAGGTCCGTCACGTTCACTTCCGCGAACTGCGACGACATCCGCTGCGCGAACTGCGCGAGATCCGGCGCGGTCAGCAGCGCGAGCAACAGGTGCCCGGAACGGATGCGGCCGAGCTGCGAATCGAGCGACGCGATCAGCCACGCCTGCTCGAACAGCGCGATCAGGTGCACGGAGAACACCGGCGTGCGCGTGTTGCCGGTCTTCAGGCGCGTCAGTTCGCGCTCCAGATCGGCGCGCAGCGCATGCGGATCGACACGGCTCGCGCGCAGCGCGAGCGGCAGGTCGCCCGCCGGCTCCTCGAGCAACGCGAGGAACAGGTGCTCCAGATCGACTTCGTAGTGGCCGCGCGCCAGGCACGCGCTCGCCGCACGCTCGGTCGCGTGGCGGCACAGCGGGTTCAGTTTCGTGATCAGGGTCTTCAGAGGCGTGCTCATGGCGTCGATCTCAGGTTCGATTGCGTGTTTGTTGTTAGGGTCTGTTTACATATGGAACGCGCATGCGTTGCCACGAGAACGGCCGCTCGCGAGGCGCGCGACGACCAACGGAAGTCCCCGTGGGACGCCGCGAATACTGACGTATTCGCAAGGAGCGCAACGCGGCGAGCGGCCGTTCTCGTGGCAACCCCAAATCAAAAAATTCATATCACGGGAATGCCCGAAATCGCCCGCATGGCGGCGTCGCTCGTCACTTGTCCCCCAAGGGGACTTCCTGCGGGGCGTTTGGCTCGGCCAAACGGCGCTCCTCACTTCTTGCCTGCGCCCCGTTAGGAAGTCCCCTTGGGGGACGAGCGATTTCGGGCATTCGCATGCGCGTTCCATATGTAAACAGACCCTTGGAATCAGTGAATCACGTGCAGTTCGTAGCGCGCGTCGGAGCGATCCTCGAGCGCGTCTCGCGTGCACAGGAACGCGTCCCAGCCGAGCCGCGAGCCGGCGCCGAGCACGCTCGCACCGACCTCGGTGCGCTTGAGCACGAGCTTCACCTCGTATTCGAGCGTGACGCCGGCCAGCAGCGTCAGCATCCGCTCCAGTGCGACGGCCTGCGCGCCGCCGGGCAGGAACGCCTCGTAGTCGCGCTTGGACAGCGGGCCGACGACGATCCGCGCGCGCATGTCGCGCTGCCATACGCGTTCGCCGACGAGCGCCGTCGCGCCGAGCACCGCGTTGACCTCGCCGAGCACGCTCAGCTGGTCGGGCGGCACGTCATACCACTTGCCGACGAACTGGTCGATCTTCACCGGCACGCGGAAATAGTCGGACAGCGTGCGCTGCAGGTATGCGGCCGACATCGGCCGGTGCCGCGCGGCCAGCGCATAACCGGCAACGGCCTCGTCGAGCACGCCGCCCACGCCGGCCGCGAGGCTGTCGCGCACTTCGTCGCTCGGCACGCCCGCGATCGCGAGCAGCAGCGGCAGATAACGTTCGTCGCGATCGAGCTCGTAATGGAACGGCAGCCGGTATTTCTTCCACGCGGCATAGAACAGCGCGGTCGCGCGGTTCGAGAACACGTCGAAGAATGCGCGCGCCGCGTGGTCGCGCTTCAGGTGCTCGCGCGCGATGATCTGCTCGGTGTAATGCAGCGGCAGCGCGCCCTGCCCGCCCAGCAGCCCGAAGAACGCGGGCGTCAGCTCGACGTGGCCGAGCTCGCCGGCCGCGAGCGCGGCGCCGCGCTGCTCGTCCGTCTTCAGTTGCGTGCCGTCGCCGTCGAACGAGCGCGCGCCTTCGATCTCGCTCGGCGGAAAGCCGAGCGACAGCGTGTTGCGGAATTCGATGCGCTGCGCGACCACGTCGCCCTGCCGCCACGCGCCGGGCGCATCCGACGCCTGCCGCGCGAACAGCCCTTCGAGCACGCGCACGGCCTGGAAGAACTCGAAGCGGTGCGGTTCGTCGAGCAGTGCGTCGACTACGCCAGGATCGATTCGCCGGTCCGGGGCTTGCATCGGATGATCTCCTCGCCGGTGCGCTTCGACACGACGACTAGTTGAACGAAACTGTTGAGGTGGACGTACAGCCCGAAGAAGCTGTCGAGCACGCGCACGAACGAGGCCAGGCTCGCGCCGACGAAGTGCTCCTCGTCGATCGTCAGGCGGATCTCGATGCCGCGCACGAAGGTCGCGAACGGCTTGCCGGGCAGCCACTGCACGGCGCCGCGCTGCTCGACGCCGGCGAGGCCGTCGATCTGGCGCATCGACACGGCGGTGCGCCGCAGGTCGTACAGCGTCAGCATTTCCTTCAGCGGCGCGAGGCCGTGCGCGACCAGCGACACGTGATTGAGCGCGAGGTGCGACACGAGCCGCCAGTGCGCGGCGCGGCCGCGCTCGAAGCGCACGCTCTGCGTCGGGCGGCGCAGCATCGAGATGCCGCTCGTCTGCGCGCCGCCTTCCTGGAACAGGTCGCCGCCTTCGAGCCCGAACGCGAGCATGGCCGGCAGGTCGCGGTTCGTGCAGGTGAGATCGAGGCTCAGCGTGTCGGTCTGCGGCGACGTCGGCTCGAAATCGATGTCGACGATCGAGATTTCGGTTTCATAACCGGGGCTCTTCTGCGCGACCCAGTCGTTGCGGCGCGCGAACCAGTAATGGCCGATCCGCGCCGATTCGCCGTGATGCAGCGAGTAGAACGGCCGGAATTCGATCACCGATTCCTCGTGCGCCTGCTGCCTGACGAGCTTCACCGAATCGATCGAGTACACCTCGTACGCGAACGCGCGCCGCGCCTCGGCGATCACCGGGTAGGACACCGCGCGGTGCGTGATGCGGATCGGCTCGCCGTGCTGGCGGAACAGGTTGACGATCGGCGTGCAGAACAGCCGGAAGTGGCTCGCCGTCAGCAGCTCGAGCAGCCGCGCGACGTGCGAATCGCTGCGCACGTCCTGCAGCACGAGGTGCAGCGTCGCCCGCTGGCAGCGGCCCGTCGCGCGCGCGATCGCCGCGATGTCGAAATCGACGAAATCGAACTTGTCGGGGAACGCGAAGTATTCGGTGAGCAGGCGATACGCGGGATGCGATTTCGCCGGGTAGTCGATCAGCGCGTCGTCCTCGTCGAAGCCGGCGTGCGCGATCGGCAGCTTGCGCAACGCGGTCCAGCGGCCGTTGCGTTCGGGCTCGACATACGCGCCGAGCACGTTGACGAACAGGCAGTCGGTCAGCGCGGCGACGAACGACTGCTCGCCGTGCAGGTGCGCGCGCAGCGTCGGCAGCTTCAGCGCACCGAGATCGAGCTGCGCGGCGAGCGACTCGAACGTGATCGAGATCACGCCCGTCGCGTTCGACGGCAGCACCGTCGCGCTCGGCGCGAGCGCGACCGGCGTGTAGCGCGCTTCCGAGATGCGGATCGGTGCGAGCGTCACGTCATAGGCGGTGCGGAACCGGCACTGCACGCCGCGGATCGGGCGGCTCTTCAGCTCGGTTCCGCGATCGATCACGACCGGCTCGGTCTGCTGGCCGGGCGAGGCCGGCGTGAACTGCGCGATCGAGCACGACGGGAACGGCCGCAGGTAGTGCGGATAGAGCACTTCCAGCAGCGCTTCGGTGAATTCGGGGTAATCGTCGTCGAGCTTCTTGTTGATGCGCGCGCCGAGCAGCGCGAACGACTCGATCATCCGCTCGACGTGAGGGTCCTCGCAATGCTCGCCGGACAGCGCGAGCCGCGCCGCGATCTTCGGATAACGTTCGGCGAAATCTCGCGAATAGCGCCGCAAAAACGATAATTCGCGCTCGTAATACGGCAGCAATTCTTCCATCGACGACCCCGAACCTCAATATTTCCTGCCGGACCCTGAACCATCACCGGGCGGTCCGGCCCGCTCGGCGGCTTGATTTACTGCATTCTGGCGGCACGTGCGCGCGTGACCGAATACTGCAGCGTCGACGGCTGCAGCATCGCGTCGAAACTCACCGGCTCCTCGGCCGGGTGCACGACAAGCAGCGCCTGGATCGCGAAATAAAGCGCGTTGGTGGCCTGCTCGTTCAGCTCGAACGTCACCTGCACCTGCTGCAGGCGCGGCTCGTGGCGCGCGATGGCCTGCTGGATCGACTTGCAGATGAACGCGCGGTCGTAGTGACTCGCCAGGCTCAGCCCTGCAAAATCGTTCAGCCCGTAGGTCAGCACCGACTTCTGGCACTCCGGCAGCGTGGCCAGCTCGTTCTCGGTGTGGGCGATACGGGTGTTGAGGATCGCCTCGACGTCGCGGGCGACCGTGTTCTTGAGCTCGTCCAGCGACAATTGCCGCATCGCTGCCGAGGCCGGCAGGTGCGGTTCGTCGTCGAACAGCTTGTCGAGAAAACTGGGTTCGAATCGTTTCATCGGCCGGTATTCACAGCGAAAACGGCAACGGGACGCCGAGCGCCCCGCTGCCGCAACCGACCTTAGACCGCGTAGGTCTTGTCGTTCTTCGTCAGACTCCAGGCGCCTTGCGTGTTGCCGCCCTGGTTGCCGCCGATCTTCTGCTGGGTTTGCTTCCACTGCACGGCTGCGTACTTCAGCGAGAACGTCTCGAGCGGCAGACCTTCCTCGCGAACGCTCGGGGCGATGCTCGAGATGATCACGTACTTGAGCTTGACTTCCAGATACTGCACGCGCTTGCCTTCACCGTCAGCGCGCGAGAAATGAACCGTCACCTCGTCGAACGTGGTACCGCCCGAAGCGTGTTGGTACAGCAGCGGGCTCGACGAATCGATTTCCTTCGTGAAAATCATGTCGCCGTGCTCGCAACGCGTCATCGTGTGACCGCCAGCGGTCGATGCGGTTGCCGAACGCGGCTGAACGATCGAGTGATCCCACGATTTCAGTTCGATCCAGCCCTGGTGGTCCTTGTCCGCGGACTCGCCCTTCACCGCGGGACTACCAAACTGCAAGTGCATATGTAACATGGCCCTTCGACTCCCCAAAGAGGTGGTTTTAACGTCCTACCCAGGCGGCCCGCCCGGGCGATTTACTCGCTTATGAATTTGCCGGTTTGGGCAGATCAGCGACAAGTCGCAGAGAAATCGAGAGTTCGTCGAGCTGAAAGTGCGGGCGCAGGAACGCGACCGAACGATACGAGCCCGGCTTGCCCGGAATCTCCGACACTTGTATGGATGCCTCGCGCAGCGGGAATTGCGCCTTCTGTTCCTGCGACGCGTTGTCGTCGAGCAGGACGTACTGCGAAATCCACCGGTTGAGGAAAGTCTCTACGTTCTGCGCCGATGCGAAGCTGCCGATCTTGTCCCGCATCATCGCCTTCAGGTAGTGCGCCACGCGCGACACCGAGAAGATGTACTGAAGCTGGGCGGACAGGACGGCGTTCGCATTCGCGCTGTCGGTGCTGTATTTTTTCGGTTTCTGCACCGATTGCGCAGCGAAAAACGCAGCGTAATCCGAGTTCTTGCAATGAACGAGCGGGATGAAGCCGAGGTCGCTCAGTTCCTTCTCGCGGCGATCGGTGATCGCGATTTCGGTCGGGCACTTCAGCGCGACTTCACCGTCGTCGGTCTTGAACGTGTGGGTCGGCAGGTCCTCGACGAGGCCGCCGCCTTCGACGCCGCGGATCGCCGCGCACCAGCCGAAGTCGTCGAATGCGGCCGTCAGGCGCGCAGCGAACGCCCACGCGGCGTTGCACCACAGGTACTTGTCGTGGTCGGTGCCGTCGACGTCTTCGACGAAGTTGAAGTTCTCCGCGGTCTGGCCGTCCTTCGGATTGAACGGCAGGCGACCGAGGAAGCGCGGCAGCGTCAGGCCGACGTAGCGCGAATCCTCTGCGTCGCGGAACGACTTCCACTTCGCATATTCGACCGTATCGAACACCTTGCCGAGATCACGCGGCTTGCCGAGGTCGGAGAACGACTCGAGGCCGAGCAGCTCGGGCGACGCCGACGCGATGAACGGCGCGTGCGCGGCCGCCGCGACGTGCGACATCTGTTCGATGAAGTACATGTCTTCGGGCTGGCGCGAGATCTCGTAATCGCCGATCAGCGCACCGAACGGCGAGCCGCCGAACGTGCCGAATTCCTCTTCGTAGACCTTCTTGAACAGCGCGCTCTGGTCGAATTCGCTCGCGCCCTTGAAATCGCGCACGAGGTCGCGTTTCGGTGCGTGCAGCGCCTTGATCTTGATCGTCTGGCCGGTGTTGCTTTCCTTGACCAGATAGTCCATCCCGCGCCACGTGCTTTCGAGGCGCTGGAATTCCGGCGCGTGCATCACCGCGGAAAGCTGCGTGGAAATCAGGCGGTCGAGTTCCGCGACGCGCGCGTCGATCGTGGCCGACAGGTTGTCCGACACGATCACCGTGCCGTCGAGCACCTGGTGCACGAGTTCGCCGATCAGGTCCTTCGCACGCGCATGCTCGGAATCGGATTTCGCGACCTTGCTCTTCTCGACGATGTCGTCGAGCAGCGAAGTCCCGGCGGCGTATTCCGCGCCGCTCGCTTGGGCCGCAGCCGTTTGCTGGTTCATCTCAACACTCCGTCGTCATTCGCCGTCTTTGTCGCCGCCGGTGCCCTTCGCGAGCTCCTGCAGCTGCTGCGTGTTCTTCAGCACCTCGGACAGCAGATCCTCGAGCTTGTCGTTGCCGGCGAGCTTGTTGCGCAGGTCGGCGAGCTTCGAGCGCGCCTCGAGCAGGCGGCGCAGCGGCTCGACCTGTTCGACGACTTCGTCCGGGCTGAAATCCGACAGCGAGCGGAACTTCAGGTCGACCGCGAACTTGCCGCCTTCCGGGCTCAGGCGGTTTTCCACCTGGAACGCGGCACGCGGCTCGATCGCCTTCATCACGTCGTCGAAATTGTCGCGATCGATATTGACGAACTTGCGGTCGCGCAGCTTCGGCTGCTCGATTTCGGACTGGCCCGCCAGATCGCCGACGACCCCGACGACGAACGGCAGTTCCTTCACCTCGATCGCATCGCCCTTCTCGACCTCATAGGTCAGCTGGACGCGCGGCGGCCGTATTTTCTGCAAGCTTTTCTGAATGCTTTCTTTCTTGGCCATCTCGACGGCTCCCAGGTTAGTTGTGGTTATCGCGTCAGTTGCGGTTTCAGTTGCGCAGTGCGCCGAACGGATCGCCGCCCTTCGGCGCGGCGCCGCCCGACGACGTGTTCGCCGGCGGCACCGTAGCGGTGGTTTCGGCGGCCGGCGTCGTGCCTTTCTTGTGCACGACCGTGCGGGTCCTCTTGATTCGGCCGCTGGGGCGGGCAGTCGTCTCCGGCGGGAACAACGCCGATTCGCCCAGCGTGTCGCGCAGTTGCTTCGCGAGCGCCTGCGCATCGGACTTCGCGTCGCCCGCGAGCGACGAATCCTGACGCAGCTCGCCGAGCGACTGCGTCGCGATCCGCAGGCCGGCCACGGCCAGCACGCTCTTCGCCTGACGGTCGGTCGCGTCGCGCTGCAGCGCTTCCTGCGCGGCAACGATTGCCTGACCGTAGTGGTTCTGTGCGAACTGGATTTGCGCGATGCGCGACCACGGCTCCTCGCGCGTCGGATCCGACTTCGCGAGCTGCTGATACAGGCCGAGGGCCTTGTCCTGGTCCCCCGCCTTCGCAACTGCGTCCGCATCGGCCAGCGACTTGTTGAACACCTCTGCAGTCGGCGGCGCGGGAGGCTGGCTCGCACAACCGGCGATCACGCCGCAAGCCACTACTACCCCAGACAGTTTTGCGAAGAGACGGTCTTTCATCGTTATATCCACCGGCGCGTGAGTTTTAAATCGTTGAGAATCTGGTTCTTTTGCTTTGCAAGAAGCGCGCGGGTATAGTACCGATCAATTTTTCATAATTCAATCGTCGTGTGAAGAGTAATTCCTTTTAAAACCGGGCGCTACCCCCTCCAATGGCCGCTCGCCGCGGGCTCGCAGCGATTTTTCTTTCGGCCGGAATGGGCAAGTTTTACTGGTTGCACGACGCGCCGCCGGGGCGGCGGAAAAAATTTCCGGGCGCTCGCCACGACGCGGGCGTGCTTAATAGTTGAACAGTGCAATGTCGGGGATACGCAACGCGCGCGGAAATACCCGGCAGATTTGACAGGGATAAAGGCAGCACGCCGGAAATACGATGAGATCGTTGATGATTCGCTATGCGCTGCCGCTGGTTGCCTGCGCCCTTCTGGCCGGATGCGCGGCCGCCCCGCTGCTCGGCTCGGCCGCGAGCGCCGTGATGTCCGCGGCCGGCATCGGCAAGCCCGAGGTGCCCGACGCGCAGAAGCCGCCGCGCAACCTCGGCATCACGCTCGCCGCGGCGCCGAACCTGAACGCCGCGACCGACAACAAGCCGCTCGCGCTCGTCGTGCGGCTCTATGCGCTGAAGGACCCGACGTCGTTCCAGCAGGCGCCGTTCGACGCATTTACGGATCCGACCAAGGAAAAAGCCGCGCTGGGCGCGGATTTGCTGAACGTGCGTGAAATCACGCTGATTCCGGGCCAGCGCTATACGGCGACCGAGAAGGTTTCGCGCGAAGCGCAAGCGTTCGGCATCGTCGCGCTGTTCCGCGATCCCGCACTACAACGATGGAAACTGACGTTCGATCCGGTGAAGTCGGAGAAATCCGGCATAATCATCGGCCTGCATAATTGCGCGATGACGGTCACCGATGGCACCGTCATCGCACCGCAACAGGGTGCGCCTTCGCAACCGCTGAATTTGCTTTCTTCGGTCTCCTGCGGTTAAACATGACGCACGAATGTCAATTAACAAGAGTTAACAATTGGCGATTTAATTCGGGCACGAACGAATCGATTACATCGCAACGCGACATTAACCGGATTTGACATGAGTTATTCGGCCAAGGTGCTGTGGGGGGAAGGGCTGTTCCTCCGGCCTCAACACTTTCAGCGACAGGACGCGTACCACGAAGCGCGCCTGTTCGAATCGATCCAGGCGATCCAGCCGTACAACTGGGGCGTGCGCTCGGTGCGCATCGACCGCGACGCACTCGGCAGCAACGTGCTGCGGGTGGCCGAGCTCGCGCTCGTGTTCCCGGACGGCGCGCTGTATGCCGCGCCGCAGGCCGACGACCTGCCGCCGCCGATCGCGCTGGACACGCTGCCTGACGGCATCAACGAATTCGTGTTCTATCTCGCGCTGCACCCGCTGCGCGAGAACGGCACCAACTACAGCGACGATCCGGCCGCCGGCTTCATGACGCGTTTCGTCAGCGAGCAGACCAGCGTCGGCGACAACTTCACCGATGCAGCCGAAGCCGACATCACGTTCCTGAAGACGCAGGTCAAGCTGATCGCGCACAGCGAACCGCGCGACCAGCTGCTGTCGGTGCCGCTCGTACGCGTGCGCCGCACCGCGACGTCCGGTTTCGAGATCGACGACAGCTTCGTGCCGCCGTGCCTCGCGATCGACGCATCGCCGATCCTGCACCAGCGGCTGCGCCAGCTCGTCGATGCGCTGCAGGCGAAGGTGAACGCGCTGTACGGCTTTCACCGCGAGCCGTCGAAGAACATCATCGAGTTCCGCTCGGGCGACATCGCGTCATTCTGGCTGCTGCACACCGCGAACGCCGCGTTCGCGACGCTCGCGCACCTGCACCAGCATTCGGCGCTACATCCCGAGCGGCTGTTCCAGGAACTGCTGCGCCTCGCGGGCCAGCTGATGACGTTCTCGAAGGGCTACACGCTCGCGGACCTGCCGGTGTACCGCCACGACGATCCGGGCCCGAGCTTTGCGCGTCTCGACCTGATGCTGCGCGAGCTGCTCGACACCGTGATCTCGACGCGCTACTTCGCGATCACGCTCGACGAGGTGCGCCCGTCGTTCCACCTCGGCCGCCTCGATTCCGGCAAGATCGACGACAAGACCGAGTTCTATCTCGCGGTGTCCGCGGACATGCCGAGCGTCGAGCTCGTCGATGCGGTGCCGGCCCGCTTCAAGGTCGGTGCGCCCGACGACGTCGACAAGCTCGTGCTGTCGGCGATGCCCGGCGTGCGGCTGTCGTACACGCCGCAGGTGCCGCCCGCGATTCCGGTGCGCCCCGGCGCCTGCTACTTCGCGCTCGATTCGCGCGGCGCGCTGTACGAGCGCATGCTGCAGGCCCAGTCCGCGATGATCTACGCGCCGACTGGCATCAATGACCTGAAGTTCGAACTGATCGCGGTCACATCATGAGCTACGCGCCTTCCCTGTTCGGCGACAACGCGCCGCCTCCCCTGCATACCCCGGCGTCGACGGATGCCTCGTTCCAGGCCCGTTCGCTGCTCGACCTGCTGTACGACGGGTTCTTCATGCTGTTCCTGCTCAAGAACAGGCGGGAGCCGGATAGCGCGAGCGAGTTCAGCACGCGGATCCAGGAATTCCTGTCGGATTTCGAGCGTGGCGCGAAGAAGCTGAATATCGCGGCCGAGGATGTGTACGGCGCGAAGTTCGCGTTCTGCGCGGCCATCGACGAGATGGTGCTGTCGTCGCAGTTCAAGATCCGTGCGGACTGGGAACGCCGACCGCTGCAGCTCGTGCTGTTCGGCGAGCAGCTCGCGGGCGAGAAGTTCTTTCAGTATCTCGAGGAGTGCCGCGCGCAGGGTGCGGCGCGGCTGCAGTCGCTCGAGGTGTTTCATATGTGCCTGCTGCTCGGGTTCCAGGGCAAGTATCTGCTCGAAGGGCCGGAGAAGCTGGCTTACCTCACCGCGCGGCTGGGGGACGAGATCGCGCATATGAAGGGCAAGCGGGCGCCGTTCGCGCCGCATTGGCCGTTGCCGGATCAGATTGCGCATCGACTCAAACGCGAAGTGCCGGTTTGGGCGATCGGGGCGGTTTTTGCGCTGGTGGCGCTCCTCGGGTATCTCGGGCTCAATACGTATCTGAAGGACAAGACGCTGCAGGCGTTGGCGCCTTATTCGCAGGTCATCAAGGTCGGGCCGGAATCGGCCAATTTGACGATTTCGCTGCCTTGAGGAGCGGAGGCTTCTCTGCCTCGCTTCCCGATGAGAAAGGACCGCCCCGGCGGTCCTTTTTTGCTGCGACGTCCCGTTCGTCGTGCTCGCGGCTACTCGCCGTTCGAATCCAGATCGAGGAAGTCGTCGTGGCGATCGAAGTGGTTGAGACAGCGGACGAGGTCGTCGATCGATGCGCCCGGTTTCTGACGACAGGCCAGATCGACGACGTCCTGGAAGTGCTCGCACGAGTAGCGGAATACGTAACCGAGCTCGGTGACCCGCTCGGGGTAGCGCTCGCGATCGTCGTCGTCGACCTGTACCTTGTCGCCGATATAGATCGTCTGCCGAGGACACCAGTCTGCATCGCCGTCATTTCCGTACACATCGTATTGCCACGCCGGATCGTAGCCCTCCGGCCGTTCGGCCTTCGCGCGCACAACCGCGATGAAGTCGGCAAGCGTGAATGTCCTGTCCTTGAAATCTTCCGGGCCGCGAATCTGCAATCCGATGCGCTCGCATTCGATACGCGCCAGCAATCGTTCGGCCCTGTCACGCTCGCACGCCAGCAGGCCGGCATCGAGGTCTCGTGCCGCCGCAAGCGCCCGCTCCAGGAACGGACGCGCCGATCCGCTGCGCGACGTCTCGCACATCAGGTCGCCCAGCGCGACGAGCGACTGGGCGAGTACAACGCGATCGCCCTCCTGCTCGGCCTCGGTCAGCGCAAGATGCAGCACGGCTTCGCCCCGATCCGTCATGCCATGATCGAGCAGCATCAGCGCCTTGCGAAAGGTCTGCCGCGCACTCACCGCGACGCCTCGTTGCCGGGGAGATTCATCCAGACGTCTTCGTAGCCGGCGTCGTCGATGATGAAACGCGCGCCGGGCGGCAGCATCAAATAGGGCAAGACCAGCGGCAGGTAGGTGGGCAGATGTGCGGCGTGCAGCGGCTGGTAGAAGGCGGGCGCCTCTGAATATTCGCCGCAGTGGAAAAACCAGCCGATGTCATCGCCTTCCGACAGCACGATGCGCGTGCCATAGACAGGCATCCGCCCGAGCGTCGATATCGCGACCGCAACCTTGTGCCCGGGTTCGGCAGCACGCAGAGCGTATCGCGCACACACGGCCTCCTGGCGTTCACGTAACCCCGCCGGATCATCCGTCAGGTTCATTTCCCGCTCCCCTCCATGCCGTCCTGCATCGACAGAAAAGCCGTGAAACTGTCGGATACCGGCGTCGTCTCGCCCGTCTCGTGCGACCAAAGGACGACGGCCGGTTCGCACGATGCCCCTGTCCGGTCGTAGTCGAAGCAATAGTAGTCACCCGTCCCGAACTCGGCAAACGGTAACAGATTCGAGAAATCGGCATCCGTGTGGTCGAAGTTGTCTCGCCACGCGCGCCAACCCTCACTGTAGTGCCGAACGATCGAATTCCAGGTCTTGCGCGGATTGCGCGCATCGAAGACGGGGAACACGGACAATCCGCCAAGCGACCTGCCGTTGTTGAGCAGCAGCCATGTCGCGAACGAATGCGGCAACGCGCGGCCGAGTGATGCTTCGGCTGCTTCGATTTCGGCCACGGTCGTGCCGATGGTCGGTGTGCGGGTCATCGGTTGATCTTCCTGTCGGTATCTCCGACGTACACGTGTTCGATGTTGCGCGTCACGGCTTGAGCCACCAGTCGAGCAGCGTTTCGTCGTCCGGATCCTCGAAGTTCCGGTAGATGTTCGCGTAATACCAGGCAAGGCCGGTTCTTGCCGTGAAGCCGTCGAAGACAGTACGGATTCGCTCGCCTCCCGCACCGGACGGCACCGATAGCGCGAGCGATCCGCCGTAACGACCGTCGAGCGTACCGCTCAGTTCGGATTCGACCTCGCTCGCAAGCCGGTCGATCTCGTGATCCGGAATCGCGTCGCCATAGATCTGGATGCAGTAGTTTCCGCCGCGCTTCAGTACCATGGCTGGACGATCGGGGTCATCGATGCGGACAAGATCGCCTTTCGCGAGATTCAGCGCCAGGCCGGGCGATGCCAGCAATTCGTAAATGCCCGGCTCGACCTGACGCGCGGGAAGTTCTTCATGAACCGGTGCATCTCCGGAGCTACCTGCGTAGACGTGGATCAGGTCGTCATCCTGGTCGGGGTCAAGCATGTCGTTCTCGCCGTAAGTAAGACCGTGTTTCGGTCAATCACTTCTGTCACCCGGGGCTGCTTGCGGATTGGCCTGCGCATTGCTCGAGACTGCTCGCCCGCACTCACCCGCCGACCATCTCCATGAACACCGCCGCTTCCGCATCGGGCAGCGCCTCGCCTATCCGCGCCCGGACTTCAGCAAGGAATGCCGGGCGGATTTCATACGTGTCGTCGAAGATATCGCGTGAGTACCTTCCAACGTACAACTCGCACCAGATACACAGCGCGTGGGCGAAGTGCGTGAGGGATGACGCAACGCGCAATGGTGCCCAGGAGCCCGCGCCGTGGCGGTCGAACAGCACATCGCCTCCCGGGACGACGATGACGGGATCGCCGCCCATCTGACCCAGCACGATCCAGTCGTCGTGCCATCCGGACAGACGCCGGCCCGATGCGTCGACACGATAGCCGGCCTGGCCACGCGCGAGACTCGCCTGGTTGCCGTACAACAGGAGGTCGTCAGCGGTCCAGGGAATCGACAGATCGACATCGTCGAGTGCGCTGAACCATGCGGCAATTTCATCGCTCACGGAGAGGGAACTCGCGTGCATTGCATGATCGGGCGCAGGTGCGCCGATGCTTGCGTGCACGCCCACAGTGTCGCGAATTCCGACGAGGAACTGCTTCAGATCCCGATTGTGCATCGTGCCTCCCGGCGACATGGCGCCCTGTCGAATCGCTTGCGAACGATACAGGTCTCGGGTCTCTCTGTCAGCCGCATGACGGCACTTGAATTCACCGAAATCGTCGATGGAGTCATCGGTCGCTAAACGACTTGCGACCATCGCATCCTGGACAACGTAATGCGCCGCGGGATTGCCGAGATAGACGGTGCCCAAAATGCATCCTCCTCGAGAAATCGAACGAGCGGATTGGCTGCAATCAGGATGTCCCGCCAGGATTTCAAGACGACGTGTGGCAAACCACGTCGTCAGAACAGGATGAATTCATCGTTCTCTACGTAAAAGACGAATGCGTCGAGCAACTGCGAAACGCTCGGTTCGTCGATTTGGTCGTGGGCGTTGATCACGATATCTTCGATCGTCGCACTGTTCAGCGTGATGCTCCAGTCGGGTTGCAGCGCGATCGAGGACGATGCATCGTCTTCGGCATGTTGCGCGTCTGCCGAGAATGCGCCCTCTGTATCGAGCGTCCACGGCTTAGGCGGTAGATGGAGCCAACCAGAGAAGTCGCCGGGCGTTTCGAGGATCTGCTTCAGGCTGACTGTGGTCGTCAGGTCGGTTGTTGCGAGCATCGGTTGTAGGGGTGGGAGTGACGTTTGGCGGCGCGGACTACACGACGCCGTGACATGCATGTGCGATATCGTCGGTGGATTCCCGTGAGCGCCGCAAAGCGCGTACGTAGTTCGTCAGCATCACGGAATCGGACATCAGCGCTCGCGCACGATACCGCAAAAGGTCGTGATTATGCCAATGAAGCGAGGGGCGAAACCTGCCACCATTTTTGTGGCGGGGCGATTGAACAACGTGTTGGCTGCACGCTGCGGCCGGTCACTCAGACCCTTGAAGCACGATCGCTGGCGTATCGAAGTAACCGTACTTCGGCAATGAACTCGTCGCGGCGTCCTGATAGATGTGATGCGACTCATACAATCCCTCTGCCTTTTGCGTGTCGCGATGGCTCCCCACCTGAATGCCGGCCTCGTCGAGAATCCTCTCGCAGTCCTTGGGGCAGGGGCGGCATTTCGCCAGTCTGAGCGGATCAACCCAATCGACTGGATTGGGCGCGTATTGATACCCGTTCAGTCCACCTGCCAGCCCGATCGGGTCCTTAGACAGGAATCGGCCGCTGTAGCGATCTTAGTACCGATGCCGGTTGTAGTGCAGCCCCGTCTCGTGGTCGAAGTACTGCCCTTGGAAGCGGATCGGGTTACGGATACTCGCCTTGCGCGCCGCCTCGCTGATGACTTCCTTTGCTTCGCCTCAAGGCCAGAGGCAAGGGAGCTTCAAAATTCACGTTGTACTGGAACTGCTGATCACCACCACGACATGAACAAGGGACCGCATCTGCGCCCCCTTTTTTCTACTAACGCATGTAGATTGTCTTTAGAAGCTCCCCGTTTTCAACGGCGTACACATATGTCACTCCACGCCCGTTCTTATACATCCCTTGATCTGCGATCTCAAACGGCACTCCATTGACCTCGTAAGCCGGAAGAGGAGCAAATGAAACAGCAACTAAACTCTCATTTTTCCCAAAATCAATCGAAACCTTATAGTCTCCCAAAGACCACTTACCCTTTGATAGCCTTCCAAATTCCGCCAAAGCCAGACCAAATATCTCGAAACAATCTCCACGAAAAGAGAAATCACTTGGATACTTAGTTGCCAACTCGAGAATATCGTCTTGACTATAGATCACGAGCACCTCCCATGACTGTATAGACCTTGATCTTACCACTTGGCGTACCCAAGTATGAGCGATGACATTTGTTTTTGAGCGCTGCAAGAGCACTGATTTCTTTATCTCTTCTTGAGAAATCGTCGCTATTGAAATCATCCCTACTTGGATCTGATGTTCTGACAACCTCTCCGTTCGCTCCCAGTACGGAATAATCTCCATGCGTATGATAATCACCTACGATGGTCGCACCCTTCGGTACTTGTGGTAATGCCAAAGCAGGGATGAAGGTTCGGCCCGTACCAGGAACAGGGACCGTCGCAAAATACTTCCCCCCTTTTTCATAGACTAAGCCACCGAATTCTTTATTCATCCGGATAGACTTACCCATGACCGATTCGAGCGCGCTACGTGCGGCAGCATCGGCGCACCCTCCGCTATGGGGCGTTCGAGCCAGTCCAAGCGGATCAGTCCAATGAACGGGATTGTTGGCGTATTGAGAGACGTTGATGCCGCCCGCCAACCCAATCGGGTCTGTCGAGATGAACCGTCCCGAGTTCGGGTCGTAGTACCTGTGTCGGTTATAGTGCAGTCCCGTCTCATCATCAACCTGCTGCCCCTGGAACCGCAACGGATTCCGCGCCACGATCCCCGCCGCCGTCGACACCCGCGCGATTACTTCCCGCGCTTCACCCCACGCCTTGTACGACGCTTCCCACACGACGTCACCATCGGCATCCGTCAGCAACTGCGGCGTCCCGATCTGGTCGCAGTGGTAATAAAACAATTCGGCATCCACCCGATGCTCCGGCATCTTCTGCAACGGATCGTCCTCCGGCACGTACCGATCGGTACTCTTCCACTCGGGCGTAGCAATTCCTTCCACCGGCTCGGCCACGTACTGCGCCAGGGGCACGAACGTCCCGGGCTCATAGATATAGTGCGTGCCGTGCTCTCTATTGCTTTCATAGGCCAGCGTGTCCCCATCCCACCCGAACACCGTCCGCTCACCGTTCACCTCCTTTGCAATCCGGCGGCCGAACGCATCGTAGAAGTAGCGCGACTGACTCTGCCTCGACGTTTCCGCAACCCGAGCGGACAACAACCGATTGAACTCGTCCCACTCATACTTCTGCTCACCGGCGGGCGTGCGCTTGTGATTCAGGTTCCCCCGCGTGTCGTATTCGAAGTGCATCCCCGCATACGTCTTCAGCAGGTTACCGAGTACCTTCGGCACCTCGGGCGGCAATGTACTTTCCGGCCTCACCGGACTCGGCCGTGACGCAGCCACCTCCCTCGACTGAACCGGATCGATGAAGTTGCTCGCCGGATCAAACGCAAACCGCTCCTTCGCAACCGGGCCAATCGCCTCGATCAGTCGCCCGACCGGGTCATAGCGGTAGTCGATCCCACCCTTGCGGCTATCCTCGATTCGCGAAAGTTGCCCTGCCGCGTCGTAGCGATACCGCTGCTCTGCGAGCGGTGCGGGCGACATCGACCGCTGAATTGTCTGTTGCAGCAAGCGTCCTGCAGGATCGTATTGTGTGCGCTGTCCGACCTTGCTCGATAGCACCCGCACTGTCTCGCGGTGCAGGTCATCGCGTTCGAACTGCACACGCTCCTCACCATCGAGCAGCATTCCGTGCACATGACCCGAGCCATACCTCAGCCAGTCGATCGCATGGCCATCCGGCCGCACGGTACGTCGTCGGTTGCCGAGTTCGTCGTATTCGTGGTGCCAGACATAGCTGCGCCGCTCGCCGAACAGATCGTAGGCGTGATGCTCACGCACCAGATTGCCAACCGGATCGAAGAAGAACTGCACGCGACTGCACCGGTTCACCGCGTCGATCAATCTACCGCTCGGGTCGTACGCAAACCGTTCCTCGCTTTCCCCCGCCACACGCTTCGTCAGGCGGCCATTCGCGTCGACGTTAATCGACGTCACGCAACCCGCTTCATCAACCGAAACAAGGCTGCCGCTGTCCCGGTCGTATTGATAACGCGTCGACTTGCCGTCAAAACCGATTTCCTCGATCAACCGCCCCGCCGGATCGTAGTGGAACTGGTACGTCGCAAGGTTCGCATCGGTCAGCGCGGTCAAGCGGCCGAGACGGTCGTAGCGATACGCAATCGTCTGCCCGAGCGCATCCGCGCGGCTCGCAATACGACCCACTGCATCGTAGCCGTATCGGGTCGATCGATTGAGTTGATCCGTATGCCGCAACAACCGACCCTCAGCGTCGTATTGCACGTGCTCGACGCCGGCCGGCGAACGCGTCTCCGTCAATTGGCCGTTCGGGCCATAACCATAGGCAACCACGCCACCGGACGCGTCCTTTGTCTCGATCACGCGGCCGATATCGTCGTACCGCCACTCCGTCTTCTTTCCGGAGCAGTCCGTGTAGCTCGTCAATTGCCCGGCGTCGTTGTATTCGAGTGCCTTCGAGCCGCCCTTCGCATCGGTGATCTGCGTAGGCAACCCTTGGTCGTTGTAGGCGTACTTCGTCGCATGCTCGAGCGGATCGATTTCCTCGACGACATTTCCGGCGGCGTCGTACTTGCGCTGCCAGACATGACCGTTCGGATCGACGAGCCGGATCATCCGATCCTTCTCGTCGTACGCCATCTCGACAATGCTGCCATCCGCGCGCTCGTGCCACGTCCGGTTACCACGCGCGTCATAACGCATCTGCTCGATGCTACCGTCTTGCAGAATGTGCAGCGTCAGATTGTCGTGCTCGTCACGCCGGAACCATTCCTCGCTTCCGTCCGGATAGGCGATTCGATAGACGTACCCCTTGATATTGAAGTAATAGCGTGACATCTGACCGAGCGCATCGGTCACGTAGGTCAGTCGAATGTTCGGATGCCATGCAAGGCGGATATCGAGGCTGCCGTCGTCCGCGTACTCGCGCACGCATTTCGCGTTCGCGTTGTCTTCAGCGTCCGCGCCGTCCCATACAAGCGTCATTCCGCGGCCGGTGCGATCGGTATAGCGTGTCACAAGATGGCGGTGGTACTGATAGCTCCACGCGTTGCCGTACCGGTCGGTTGCGCGCACGAGATCGCCCGCTTCGTCATAGGCGTAACTCGCAAGCGTACGACGTTTCCCGTCCTCGAGCACCTGCTCGATCAGCACGACTCTCCCTTGCTTGTCGTGCTCGAACGACAGCACGTTGCCACTCGCATCGATCAACCGTGCCACGCGGTCGAGCGCGTCGTAATCGAGCGTGATCGTATTGCCCGCACGGTCCTTCTGCATCGCCAGCCGGAACGCATTGCCGCGCCGTTCATACGCGTGAAGCTGGTCGTGACCGTATGCAATCGTGACCCACGTCTCGTCCAGACGCGTCAGCGTCAGGTTTTCCGCGAGATCGTCATGCGCACCTCCGACTGGAAGCGCTCGATATTCGATGCTGCGCCCGCTGGCGTCGCGAAAGAACCATGTATCGCCTTCGACATCGATGCGCGTCGTATAGGGCGTGAGCCATCGCGCGCCAAGTTCCCCGTTGTCGTATGCGGAGAGGCGCGACCGATAAGTACGCGCCCAGACGAGCGGCAGTGCGCCGGGCAGTTCAAAGTCCGCGTGAGTGAAAGTCTCATCGCCGAAAGCGAAATCGATCGACCCAGTCGACGCGCCAACCCCACAACCTTTACAAGGACTCTGGCCAGCACCTCCCGCATGCGCCTGTTGTCCGGTCGCACCTGCCGGCTCCTGAGGCCGCTCATGCTGCGCCCGCCCCTTGCCGCCGGGCGGTACGTCGGCGGTCTTTTCATGAAGCTTCCCGCGCGCGCGCACCCTTGCCACGGCCTCGATCACTTGCGCGATCAGCCACAGCATCTTGCCTTCTTCACTGCCGTTCAGATCGCGGATCGCCTTCGCGACTTTCGGTGCCTCGGTCTTCAGGAACGCAACGATATCGCGGAACGGTTGCAGCCACGAATCCGGAGCAAGCTTCGCAGCAGTCCCGGCCGTCGCGTTTCCGGCTTCCTTCCCCAACGCGATCGAACCTTCGTACCCGTACTCGATCGCGTCGACCACCAGCATCGGGTTGTACCAGGACCGCTTGTCCATCTTCTGAGCGATCTGCGCAGTACGCCGCACGTTCGCGCTACTGTCGAAAATTTGCCCTTTGAGGGCGAGTTCCAGTCCGGTCGCAATACCGACCATCAATTCCTGCGCCTTGTGCGCGCAGTCGTTCAGCAGTTCAACAAGAACGTCCTGCAGGGTCTTCAGGAAGTTTTCGATTTCGGTCGCGGCAGCGGCGTTGACGTGCGTTACAAGCACAGAAATGAGCGCCGCCCCAAGATTGCCTCGCGAAATCAGCAATTGATTGCGCACGAGCGCCAAAAGCGGGCGCGCCGACAGGCGAAACGATGCCAGCGGCGGCGGAACCGGAATGACGCCGATCAGGTTGATTGCAAGCCCAAGGTAGTCGAGCAGATTGGCGTGGCGCTTCTCGACGATCATCACGATGTCGCAAACCGCGTCGTAAAACGCCATCAGGTTGCCGATGATCGGCACCGCGCTCGCGAACGTTTTGAGATCCTCGAACGAAATGTGATTACCGCTGATCTTGAGCAACCACTTATTGAAACGGTCGCCCCCCGCCGCCACATCTTTCGGCGAAATATCGCTGAGCCAGGAAACGGCCTGTTCCTTCTCGGCGCCCGGTGGAAGTTGTTGTGCCATGTCGTTCTTCGTTCAGTTCGTTATATTAGGGCGGCTGACGAGCCGCCGCTCTCTCAGGATTTCAGCGGTCCACCGAATCCGCTCGTGGGCAGCTTCATGCCGGTTGCCCCTGCAGCGGATGCCGCCGTCGTAGCGCCCTTGCCGGCGATCCCCGCGACACCGGGCAGCGCCCCCTGCAGCATCCCAGATGCCGCATTCGCCGCCGGGGCGGCCAGCGCCGCGAGCCCGCCTTGCCGTGCCGCCTGCACCATCCCGGCCACCTGCTTCGCGGCCCCGCTCAGGCTCGAAGCCGTCTGCAACGCCGATGCCGCACCCGCGCCACCGAGCGCAGTCGCAGCAGCCGGCAACGCGGAACTCGCGAGCCCGCCCAGCGCCGCGCCGGCACCGCCGCCGCTCAGGAGCCCCATCGCGACATTCGCCGCAGCTGGCGCCATCCCCTGCAAGTGGCTGGCAAGCTGCCCGGTCGCCGCAGTCTGCGCGGCCTGCGGCGACGGCTCGATCGGCTCGGCCGGCCATTTCGCCTGCTTGAAATAATTCGCCGGCTGATCCGACTCGCGTGGGTCCTTCCCGAACTCGACGCGTACCGCGCCGGGCGGCAGCCCGCTCACGACCGTATAGCCGCTGTTGTCGAGCGCCCCTTTCTTCAGTATCGAACCGTTCACGTCCTTCACCGTGAACAGTCCGCCCTTCACCGCCTCGCCGTTCACATACTTGTGAAACAACTCCAGTTGCCCTGGCTGATCCGGCCGCGGGCTCGGTAACGGATACCCCATGCTCGCCGGCCCCGCGAACGTATGCGACGCTCCCTTGATGTCAATCTTTCCAGGAGCATGAATCTCGACATTGCCGTCCTTGATCCGGATGTATGCCCCGCCACTCGTCAGCAGAATCCCCTGGTCGGCCGCGATCTCGATCTGCCCCGTCGCCGACACCACCTTCACCGCCTTCTGCGCGATTACTTCGATGTTGTCCGACTGCGCCTGGATCTCGACCTTGCCCTTGCCGGCAAACAGCTTCATCCCCGCGTTCTGCACGAACAGGCTCAACTTCTGCCCGATGCTCCCGATCAGCGACTTGCCCGCGGCCACGTGCACGCTCTGCCCGCTCGCCACGTTCACATGATCGTTCGCGACCACATGCACCGACTGCTGCGTCGACATCCCGATCCCCGACGGGCTGCCGAACAGCATCACCGGTTCCTTGAACGCGTTCGCGTTACCCGTGCCGCCGCCTGCCGTGCGCCCGCCGGATGCGCTGCCCGATACACTGTCCTGCGTCGCATCGGTGAACGCGCGCATCGTGTCCTGCGCGTCCTTCAGGCTTTCCGCCTGATGCTGCTCGCTCACGCCCGACATCGCCTCGACAAGGCTCTCGCCCGTCACGAGCTGCTGCTGCGCTTCCTTCACGTCGAGCGGCTGGCTGTTCGCCGCCTTCGGGTGCGTCGTCACGTACAGGCCCTGGCTGGCTCGCACCGCGCCGTATGCGTCCGAGCGCAGGTCGAACCCGCTGCCGAGGTACGATCCACGCGAATTGCCGTTCTGGTCGATGATGTAGCCCAGATGCAGCAAGCTGTTCGCGCTGCTGCTCATCAGCTGCACGCGGTTCTGCCCGGTTGCATCATCCATCACGAGCTGGTTGTACCCGCCGCCGGAATACTCTTTCGATCGGTAACCGGACAGGATCCCGTCGGTATGCCACTGCGGCTGGTTCGCGCCGTTATACACGCGCCCGACCGCCAGCGGCCGATCGCAGTCGCCGCCGACGTAGTCGATCAGCACTTCCTCACCGATGCGCGGCACGTGCACACCGCCGTAGCCGCCGCCGGTATCCGACTGCACCACGCGCACCCAGCACGACGCGTTCTCGTCGCCCGGATTCATCCGATCCCACACGAACTGCACGCGAATCCGGTTCAGCGAGTCGGTATAAACCTCTTCGCCCTGCGGCCCGACGACGATCGCCGTCTCGAGGTGCATCTCCGGCTTGTGATGCTCGAACGGGCTGCGATATGGCACGTTCACACGCTGCGCCTCGACCTCGACGAGATAGAAGCCGGTCGAGCCGTCGTCATGCGGCACGCGAAACATGGGACTGGCGCCGTAGCCTTCCTGTGCGCCTGCCAATGCCTCGCGCAGGCAATACGGAAAATCCGCGCTGTCGCTCGCAACGGGCAGGTTGTTCTCGATCCACCACGCGACCTCGATCACGGCGAATTCGCGCTGATCGGCGGAATCGCGATCATGCTCGGGATGCTCGGTCAGCGTGAAGCGCCGGCCCGCGTCGATCGCGCGCACGCCGCCTGCGGCATGGAAGCGCTTCGCCTGCGACTCCCATTCCTCCATCTTGACCTTCGTCAGATGGTCGCCGCGCGTCTGGTCCAGATATGTATAGGCGCCCGTGTACTCGTATACCTCGAGCTGGTCGGGCAGTTCGCCCTGGCCGGCCATCGTCGGCAGCGACGTACCTTTCGGATTCGACGGCTGCGCAGGATTCTTGTAGTCGAACGTGCGCGTCGATCGCGTGACGCTCTGCAGCGTGCGCGTGCCCGACCATTGCGTGAACGCGTCGGCTTCGCTGGCCGAGCCGCCACGATAGAAGCTCACCGTCTCTGGTGACAGCGGCGCAAACGCCTGCAGGTTGTCGGTGATCACGAGCGTGTGCGACTTGCCGTCGTCGGCCTGCTGCCATGCGCAGTAGAGTCCCTCGTCCTCCATCAGGCGATGCACGAAATGCCAGTCGGTGTCGTGCTGGCGCGTGTACGAGCGATTCGGCAACGGCTTTGACAGCGCGAAGCGGAAATGGCCCTTGGCCTGCGGATGCTGGTTCAGCACATCGCTGATGATCTGGTCGACGGTCGTGTCGTTCCAGAACCGCTGGTCGCGACGGAACTTCAGGAAATGGGTGAAATCGGCGAACGTGAGCTGATAGGTTGTGAGCCCGCCGTCGGCGCCCAGCCGGCGCGCAGTATGTACGTATCCGCTGATCGGACGATAGCTGCGGTTGCCTTGCTCGATCCACAGCGTGACAGGCTGCGCGATCAGCTTTTTAAGCTCCAGATCGCCTTCGGTCGACAGCACGTCGAGCGTGAACTCGTACGCGCGCCCGATACGCGAGCGGCCGACTGCCCGCTGCACGGTCAGGACGTTGCCTCCCAACGGAGTATCGAGCTTCAGCAACCGATCCTGCTGAAGCAATCCGCCGCGCAATGCGGCAATTGTGTTCTGCATGTTCATGAACGGCCCTTGTTCTTATGACGCACCCTCGGATGGCGCAGTATTCGATTTATTTCGCGCGATTTTACAGACAAATTACAAAGCGAATCTGAAAAATGACCGGACTTAAAAGAGCATTTTCCAGGCAATCGAAACAAATCAGAGGAGGCACGGCAGGCCGGTTACTCACCACCAGCCATCCCCGCCCTCGACGATCCCATCCGTCGTCTAGCGCGCTCCCATGAAATCGATCTCAATCAGGGCCAATTCGACTTCCGGCGCGGCGCGGTTGCGAGTAGTGTCTACATGCCCGTATTCCGGCCGCCCCCGGGTTCGACCGATACCCGGCGCTCACCACACGACATTGACCTCTGGAGATCTGCGATGAAACGTTCGAAGTTCCTGCTGTCGGGCCTGCTGCTCGCGTCGGCCCTCGGCTTCACGGCCGTCGCCGCGCACGCCGACGACCTGCTCGACTCGGTCAAGAAAGCCGGCGTGCTGCGCGTCGGCCTCGAGGGCACGTATCCGCCGTTCAACTCGCGCGGCACGTCCGGCCAGCTCGAGGGTTTCGACGTCGACGTCGCGAACGCGGTCGCCGGCAAGCTCGGCGTGAAGACGCAGTTCATCCCGACCGAATGGAGCGGCATCATCGCCGGCCTGCAGGCCGGCAAGTTCGACGTGATCGTCAACCAGGTCACGATCACGCCGCAGCGCAAGGAAGCGCTCGACTTCAGCGAGCCGTACACGTACTCGGCCGCCCAGCTGATCCAGCGCAAGGACGACACGCGCAACTTCAAGTCGCTCGACGATTTCAAGGGCAAGAAGCTCGGCGTGACGCTCGGCACCAACTACGACCAGATGGCGCGCACCGTGCCGGGCATCGAGGTGCAGACGTATCCGGGCGCGCCGGAGAAACTGCGCGACCTCGCCGCCGGCCGGATCGAGGCGACGCTCGACGACCGCCTGATGCTGCCGTACATGATCAAGACGTCGAACCTGCCGCTGCGCGCGGGCGCAGTGCTGAACGGCGGCAAGCAGGAAATGGCGATCCCGTTCCGCAAGGGCAACCCGAAGTTCGAGAAGGCGATCAACGACGCGCTCGACTCGCTGCACAAGGACGGCACGCTGAAGAAGATCTCGATGCACTGGTTCGGCAGCGATGTGACCGTGCCGGTCGCGCAGTAAGCGGCCAGGCGCTTGAACGCGTCACGCCATTCGCTTCGGTGAATGCGTGACGCCTCCCCTCAAGCCGCTTCGTCGAAGCGCGCCAGCAGCATCTGGCCCACCGGTGTCAGCGCCGGGCGCGCGGCCACGGCGTTCATGCGCATCTGCGTATCGTCGACCAGCCGCTTCTCGACCAGCACGGCAAAAGCCGGATTCGACGGATCGACGCTGTCCGGCGCACGTGCAACACGCAACAGCATCGAGAATTCATGCGGGCTCAGCATGGTCCCTGTCTCCTGATCGTCCGCGATCCGGTTCGAACCGGCGTCGATCGCATTTTCGAATGTAATGGCGCGTGGCATGACCGCCGCGCCGCCGGGAGCGAGATCCCGGCAGGCCTGCCTGCGACGCGGGCACGTCGTCGCTAGGGGGGTTGCTTGCGCACGCCGCGGTTCCGGCGATGCCGCCGCGACGGGAACGTGCAACGTTATGGGCGCACCATGACGCGACCATGACAGGAAAACAGGGCGCAAGACAGCGCGCGTTACATGCCGCGTCGATTCGATGCCGATCCAATTGACGAAGACGGATCGCATGCTCGGCCGGCGGTTTTCTGCGCGCCGGTTGTTTCGCGCCCTTCATCGGGGGTCGACCGAATACGGGAACCCGCCGCTTGCGGAGCCGCTCGCATGGCGCATGCAGCGCACGACCACGTTCACCGCGCGCCCGAGCGTCATCCCGACGAGCACGCCCCATACCGCGAACGACAGCATCACGAAGCCGCTCGTCGCCGCCCACGGCGCGTGCACGGCGACCGCGTAATGGATGCCGGTCTCGGCGACGAACGTCAGCATCAGCGTGACGAGCAGGCTGGCGT
The DNA here is from genome assembly GCF_000466765.1 of Burkholderia sp. AU4i. Taxonomy (NCBI): domain Bacteria; kingdom Pseudomonadati; phylum Pseudomonadota; class Betaproteobacteria; order Burkholderiales; family Burkholderiaceae; genus Burkholderia; species Burkholderia sp. AU4i. The sequence continues at coordinate 65,392 of NZ_ASSI01000138.1, forward strand.
CGCCGGGCAAGCGCACGCGCAGGCCCGACGACGCCGGACGATACTCGAGCCGCCACCGGCTCGCGTGCAGCCAGCCCAGCGCTGCGCCGCCCAGGACGGCCGCCAGCGCAATCGCGTTCGCGTCGATGCCGGCATGCGGAAAAAGCCCGTTCAGGCTGACGATGCCGAGCATCCCGAACGCGATCGGCGAAATCAGCGGTCGTGCCGCCGGCACCTCTCGCGGGAAACAGCGCTTGATGCCGATGTAGAGCAGCACGCAGAACATGACGTACACGTAAGGCTTCAGGTGAAGGAGCGCGGACATGGTCGAAGTCGCCTGATCGGAGTGGACACGGCAACACCGTACTGCGCCGCTCAGGCAGACGGCACCGCTTGCGACGGGCGGCCGGAATTTGCGGACGAGTTGCGCGTCGCGGCGATGATCGTCCGGCGAATCGGGACGAATGACGCGCCACCGAATCCGGCCGCCGGCGACGTCCGAGCTGAATGGTCCGCGCTCTCCCGCCAGCCGGCGATTCGTGCTCGACGCGCAATCGGCAACACCCCGTGTCCTTCCGCAGCGCCTTCCACTACACTCGTGGCGGAAACCGGCCAACCGTCGGCAGCCGAAGCGCTTCGTCGAAGCCGCGCGCCGTTCGTCGCAACGCGCGCGTTATCGGCCCGTCCGGCAGTAAGGTCAGGCCATCGGCGCAGCGCGCGCCCACCTTCACCCGACACCATGCGAGCCACGTCCGACCCGTCGCCGATTCCGCAGCCACCCGCCGGCGCCCCGCCGCGGCTGCTGCGCGATCCGGCCGCGCTGCTTGCGTTCGCGTGCTTCAACTCGGTCGTCGGCCTCGGGTTCTGGGCGATCCATTTCAACGAACCGCTGTTGCCCTACCTCGTCGTCGCCAACACGATCGGCTTCTGCGCGCTGCTGTTCAGCCACGCCGCCGACCGGCTGCTGCCGCGCAAGCCGGGGCTCGCGCTGAAGACCGTCGTGATTGCGCCGGCCAGCGTGCTCGTCGGTTTCGAGATATCGGCAGCGATCGTCCGCGGGAACGTGCCGCACGTGTTCGGGCGCGCCCGCGTCGGAACGTGGGACAACTATGGGCCGTCGTTGCTCATCTCGGCGATCCTGTTCGTGTGCGTATCGTTGTTCCTGCAATCGATGCGCATGCGTACGACGCTCGAGACCGAGCGCCGCGAAGCCGCCGAAGCGCGCCAGGCCGAGACGGCCGCGCGCCTGGCACTGCTGCAGGCGCAGATCGAGCCGCACTTCCTGTTCAATACGCTCGCGAACGTGCAGAGCCTGATCGAACGCGACCCGGCCCGCGCATCAACGATGCTCGACAGCCTGAACCGCTACCTGCGCGCGAGCCTGCGACGCACGCGCGATGCGACGTCCACGCTCGGCGAGGAACTCGAACTCGTTGAAGCACTGCTGAAGATCGCATCGATCCGGCTCGGCGAGCGGCTTTCTTATACGATCGACGTGCCGGCCGATCTGCACGCGCTGCCGTTCTCGCCGCTGCTGCTGCAACCGCTCGTCGAGAATGCCCTGCTGCACGGGATCGAGCCGTCCATCGACGGCGGCGTGATCGTGATTCGCGGCAGGATGCGTGGCGACAAACTCGAACTCAACGTGATCGACACGGGCGTCGGCCTCGGCAAAAGCGACACGCGCCTGCATGGCGGCGTCGGGCTCGCCAACGTCGCAGCGCGCATCCGGACGCTGCACGGCGAGCGTGGCCGAGTCTGCGTCGAAACGAACGCCGCCGCCGCGCATGGCGTCATCGCTACCCTGCTGATTCCGATCGACTGACATGCCGACCGCCCTCATCGCCGACGACGAACCGAACCTGTCCGCCTCGCTCGCGCAGCGGTTGGGGCAACTCTGGCCCGAACTGGAAATCGTTTCGATGCCGCGCAACGGCATCGAAACGCTGGCCGCGCTGAACGCGTCGCCACGCCCGGACATCGCGTTTCTCGACATCAGGATGCCCGGCATCGACGGGTTGAAGCTGGCCGCGCTGGTGCCGGACGTGCATGTCGTGTTCGTCACGGCCTACGACGAATATGCGGTCGATGCATTCGATCGCGCGGCCGTCGACTACCTTTTGAAGCCGGTGACGGACGAGCGGCTGCTGCGGTGTATCGCGAAGCTTCAGCGCGGCGGGCCGGCGCTTGCGCAGGCCGATGCGCTTGCGCAGGCGGCACAAGCAAGAGAAGCGGTGCCGATCCGCTGGCTGACGGTAGGCGTGAAGGATGCGACGCGACTCGTTTCGGTCGACGATGTGCTGTATTTCCAGGCATCGGAGAAATACACGGAAGTCGTCACGGCCGGCGAACGGCTCGTGATTCGCACGCCGCTGAAAGAGCTGATGCAGCGGCTCGATCCGGAGCGGTTCGCGCAGGTGCATCGCGGCGTGATCGTTGCGTATGCAGCGATCGATCGTATCGAGCGCGACTTGCTCGGGAGATTGCGGATTCGCGTGCATGGGCAGCGGGAAATGCTGCCCGTCAGTCGTGCGTATGCGGGGTTGTTCAGGCAGATGTGAGGGGCATGCATGAAGATCGCGGATCTGTGCCCCAAGCACGGCATATCGGATGCGACGTTCTATAGCTGGCATAGCCGCTACGGCGGCATGGATGAGTCAGGAGCACGATCACACTTCGCGAATTACTCGCATCGATCATCAAGAGGGCACGCGCATTAGGTATTCGCGCAGAGGCTTAGTCAACTTTGAATCGCCAGCACAATCAATGGGGCGAATACCGTCGAATGCGGGGACATTGGAGTTTATTCACTTTTTGGCAGATTCCGGACCGGCAACCCGGTAAATTGGGTAAGCAAGATCGAGTCGCTCACGAAGGTCTCTGGCCAGCTCTTGGACCTCCGGCAAATCCTCGTATTTCGAGAAGAGATCGGAGAACCTCCCCCAGCCATCATCGCCAGCCTAGTACCTACCCTTCGAGCATACTCGTGCGGTCACATTCATGGTGCGAGATTTTCGAGATCTTTTCGGGCATCCGGAAAGTGCTCTTTGGCCTGCTCAAGCGTAAGAAAATATGGCGCTCTCGCTTCCGCAACAATCTCTAGAAGTTGGCCACAATTCTTGCACCGGTACAACTCCGCATGCCTGGAAATATTTATACCCAGATACTCATAGTTGGAACTCGTTCCGCTAAAGCTTCGACACTTTTCACACGACATCAAAATCTCCTGATCGGGGTCCAGCTTCCATCTGGATTCATCTCAAAAAATACCGAGCCTTCCGGCATTGGCTTACCACCATCGGTAATAACCTCTCTAACGTTACTGCTCGTCCATTCCCCCGTCTTCGAATTCTGAACACCGGTAAATCCGCCTGGTCGCCAATGTTCGTTAGCGCCCCCATCCGTTGCTGCGGGGAGACGTACAGAGACCGCATCTTTTGGAACAGCGATTCCGTATATCGGTTCACCCGTCCGATAAGACTGAACAACGCTGGGAGCCTTACCCGTCGCCGTTACCGCTGCTGCCCTGTTGGTCACGCCAGCATAGTCTTCCGCGGGAGCAAGCCACATCTGGTACCCGGGGGCACCGAGCGTCGCGTTGGGATTGTCATAATACTTCGGACCTCGTGCACCCATAAGCGAAGCAAAGTAACCCTCCTGCATGCCTTTCGACATTTTCGCGGCGTCTTGGGCCGAAAAGCCTGCATCGCGATACATTTTGTAGCGCTCGTATCGGAGCGGACAAACAGCAAGGCCAAGTGGATCGAAATATTCCGATGGGTCATGGACATAACCCTGTGTTCGAATGCCGCCCTCGAGTCTGATGGGATCGACCGAGAGATATTGCCCCGAATCCGGATCGTAATAACGGTTCAGATTGTAGTTCAGCCCGGTCTCATCGTCGGCCCACTGGCCGGGAAAGCGCAGTGTCGTGTCGATCGCCACGCTGTGCCCGTCATTCGCAGCGCGCCTCGCCGGCAGCAGTTTCCCCCAAAGGGAGTACGCGGCTCTCCATACCGGCTTGCCGTGTTTATCGAACACTGCCTTCGGCAAGCCGACCTGGTCCGTCAGGATCGGATGGAGGCCGTCGTCAGCCTCCTGCGCAAGCGGCGAGAAACTACCCGGCTCGATATGCCACGTCACCACCTGCCCTGTCGTGCCGTCCCGCTGCTCAACCCAGCGCTCGGCAAGCGTCTGCCCATCCCACAAGAACCTCACCGTTTCGCTGCCGCCGACCTGCTGCTTCGCGACGCGGCGATTAAACGCATCGTAGCGATACCCCCAAACACCACGTTCGGGCGTCACTACCTTTACGAGACGGTTAAGACCATCCCATGTGTATTGCCACGTCTTCGGCCGAAAACCGGGCTGTTCGATCGTCTTCTCGATCGTGCGGCCACGTGCGTCGTACCGGTACCGCGCATAGCCGATCCGCTCCGGCAGGCCACCCCGGGCGTAGTGATGAGTATCCACGGGAGCCTGCTGCCCGTGCGCGGCGATATTCATCGCCGCGTCATAGCGGAAATGCTCGGCGGGCTGCAGCAGACTTCCGGCCGTGACAATCTGGCCGCGCGTATCGCGCCCGTACGTAAGCGTATCGGTATCGGTGTCGACCCGCTCAAGCCGTCCAGCCGTGTCGTAGTGATAAACCTGCCGTGTCAGTTGATCGAGCGCACGTGCCGGGTCGGTTTGCAACGTTTCGAACGCTACGGCAGGCCCCGCAATCTGCCGGCGAATGCGGCCGAGCGCATCGTACTGTTGCTGTGCGACATAATCTCCAGCCTGCCGGCCGATCTCGCGTCCCAGGCCATCGCGCTGGATCGTCAGTTCGCCGACCTGTGTCAGCGCGCCCGAGAGATCGTACGCATACGCCGTCTCGCGCCGCGGCGTCATCCGCAAGCAGCGTTGTCCATCGGCATCGTAGACATGACGCAACAGTTCGCCATGCTGATCTTCACCGATCAGCCGACCATTCCGGTCATAAGCAAAGTGCGTCACGTGAGCATGCTCGCCTTGCACCTCCGCAGATGCCAGTCTTCCACCCGTATCGTAGCGATAGACAAGCTTGACGTCGCCAGCATCAACCTCGGCGAGCCGGTCGTTCACATCGTACGAATAGCGCCACTGTTCCCCGTCGGGCAACGTCTTCGCCAGCAGACGACCGCCGGCATCGCGCTCGTATCGTGTCGCTCGACCGCCCCAGTCGATCTCGGCCGAGAGACGCCCGGCTGCATCGTAACGGTACGTGTAGGTCTCGCCCAGCGCATTGATGACCTTTGTCAGCCGGGTTGCATGGTCGTACTCGAAATGTGTCGCGTGGCCGGCGGCATCGATCGATTTCGTAAGTAAGTCGAATGGACCGTAGGTTCGTTGGATCGTGCGGCCGAGCGGATCGGTCAACTCGACGGGCAAGCTCTCGCCGTTGTATTTCACGCGCGACAACGAGCCATCCGGGAGCATGATCGCGCGCGGTAGACCACGCGGGTTGTCCGGGCCGTCAGCATAGTCGAAACGGGTCATATGCCCGTCGGGCGACGTTTCCGCCAACACCCGCCCTAATACGTCGACCTCGCGCCGGAAGTGCGCTCCGCCGGGCAACACGATGTCGGTCAATCGCAACCGATCGTCATAGTCCAGACGCGTCTCGCGATTGCCCTGAACCACGCGCAGCAATTCGCCTCGTGGACCATAACGATAGTTTGTATTGACGCCGTCCGGCTCAGTGCGTGTAATCAACCGGCGCAGATGATCGTACTCGAGCTTGATGCGGCCGCCGTCGGGCTGACTCACCGCCGTGAGGCGCTGCTCGCCGTCGTATTCGAAGCCGATCGTGCGCCCGGAGCTTTCCCTCGTAGCGATCAGTTGGCCCAGATCGTCATAGTCGTACTCGGTCCGCCGCCCAAGCGGATCGATCCGAGCCATCAGGCGGCCGAGTTCCCATTCCGAGTGAGTGCACTGGCCGAGCGGATCGGTTTCGGCCGTGACGAGACCTTCGTCGTTGTAGTCGTAGATCCGCTCGCCGTCGGCGTCCATCACACGCGTGCGGCCGGCTTCGTAAATGAACCGGCCAGTGTGATAGCCCTGCCGCGTGCCGGTCTCGACGACACGTCCGGCGGTGTCGTACTGATATCTGACATAGGTCTGGTCCGTATCCCGCCACTGCGTGATCCAGCCATGCTCTTCATAGGCGTAGTGGAACTCGCCAAACTGGAAGCTCGCCACGTGGGTGAGCATGCCGTCCTGATAGCCGTAGTCGACGAGTGTCCGAAACTCGCCGTCGGCGTCATGTAGAACGATCCGTTCAGGCCGATGGTCGCTCCCATGGTAGGCGACTTCCAGCCAATAGCCGTGGCTATGGCTCAGGCGGTTCAACCGACCGCCCGTGTCGTACGCAAAGACGATCGCGTTGCCGTCGAGATCCTCGATCCGGCTGAGGCGCGACGAACGGCCTTCGACGAGTGGTGAAAAAATGCGCAGTTGCCGGGTGTCGCGGTCGAAGATGCGCGGTTCGAGTCGGCTGCCGACCAGCCGATAACGCGGCTCGCGCAAGTTGATACCGTCAAGTGCCATGTCCGGCGCATCAAAGCCGAGAGCAAGGCCGGCGCCGTCGTGAAATCTCACGAAGCGGTCACCGTCGAATGTCAGGTGCTGCGACCAATTGTCCGACCAGCGGTGCCCGAGTAGTCCGTGATCGTCCGATCGAGTCCGATAGCGGCGTTTTAGCTCAAGCGGCAGGATGCCGGGAATGGCGATATCCGTTCGGATTTCTAACATTTCACCGGATACCGGGTCGACCGGATCCTGGCACATTGGACGATTCTCGTCCTTGATCCCCGTCTGTTCGGCGGATCGTGTCGGCTCCGGTCTGAATCTATCGCGCAACCCCTTGCCGGCAAATTTTCCTACTCCACCGCCTACGATCCCCCCGAGCAAACCTGCCAGGAATTCCTGAGTCGCGGACAACTCCGGATTCTTCGGGCCATAGTGGCCCGTCGTCTTGTCGATCCAGATGCTGTTGCGCCCCGAATTGACTTTGCCGCTACAGTAAGTCTCGTGGCCGATCCGCACCAGCGGCAGGCCATTGACGAATACGGTTTTGCTGCCGTCGACGAGCGCCTGCGGTGCGCTCGAATGGTGATCACACTTCACGAGATCTGTGACACGCGCGACCTTTTTGCCCTCGAAGTACACATTGTCCGATCCAGTCTTGATCTCCCCACAGTTGTTGCCGATGCTCTGGCTGGCCGACGCAAGCGCACCGCCGAGCGTCAGGCCGCCCGCCAGGCACGCCCCGACGATCAGCCCGCCGACGAGTCCACCTGTCGCCACAGTGGCCGCCACCGCAACACCGATCGCCACCCCGACGGCAATGCCGGTGAGGATTCCCATAAACCCCGACGAATGCGCAATCCGATCGCCGACGCAGGCGGGATGCGGATCGCCGCGGCCGATCGTTAAACCGAAGGCGTCACCCGCTTGTGTGAATTTCCCTGCAAGCCAACCGGTCAGGCCGAACCTGTCCGCCGCCCATGCCCCACCGACCGCAATCGCCAGCGGCAACATCACGGTGCCTGCCGCAATCGCGCCGGCGCCCAACGCGGCCCCGCCGGTTGCGCCGCCCGCGAGCGCCGTGCCTGCAGCACTTAGCCCCGCAGCCGTCCCCTCGAGCGCAGTCAGGCCCGCGTCGGCGCCCAGCATCCCGTAGTTGAGGTGCTCATAGAACGGCTGCTCGGCCGCTTTCGCGGCTTCACCATCCTCCAGCTTGGCGATCTGATCGAGACGCTCCTGCGCGGTGCCGCTCGGCTCGTTGTAATTCGGCGTGTCCGACATCGCGACCTCAGATCGGGTCGCGCAACTGAAGGCTCTGAATGACAGCCTCGATTTGCTTGCGCTGGGTGTCACTCAGCGTGCCGGGCGCTGTGAAGGTCAGCATCATCACCACCTGTCCGTACTCCACCATCGTCAGCCGCTGATGAATCGTTGCCTGATTGTTCGTCCACGTAAACTCGTGCACGTGCGCAGCGCGCCCAGACACCGTGGCATCTTCGTTTGCTACCTCGGAATAGTCCGGCACCTGCTTTGCCACCTTCCGAATCTCGCTCGCCACATATTCATTGAACTTCATGCCCCACGGCAGCCGCTCGCGCGTGATGACGAAACTGACGCCTTCCGTACCGCTGGCGGCTGACACGAACACGTTCATCGTCTTGTCCTGCCACTCGGCCGGCAGCGCCAGCGTGCCTTCATGCATCTGGTACATGTTTTGTTTTCCTGATGGGTGTTAGCCGTTCTTCGGGTTGATGTCGGTTCGGGATGCCTGGATATTGATGTTGCTGTCGTCGAGGTGAATCACCGAATCGCCCTTGTAGATGTCGATCGAGTCAGCTGTCATGTGGATTCGCGTGCCTCCATCGCCGCCAATCTTGATCCAGAGTTCTTTGGCTTCGAGCGTATGCACGCCCTGCGGAGTCTGATGCAGTGTATTGCCCTGCACGACAACGTCTGACAGGTTGCCAACCGCAATGGCCGTCGTATGGTTGCCCTTCCCGACCTCGACGGTCCGATCGCCTTTGAGAACTTGAGTCCACTGCGCGTCCTCGACAACGGTATGCATATCCTTCTGCGCATGCATGTAGAGCATCTGCGCACCGTTGACGTCGCTCATCAGCAACTCATTCGACCCCTGCCCCTTGTGCGTCTGGCTCTTGATCCCCATCGTCTGGCCGGCCGCACCGTGATACGGGTTGCCTTGCTCGCCGTTGAACACGCGGCCGACGATCACCGGGTTGTCCGGATCGCCCTGGTTGAACGCGACGAGCACTTCCTGCTTGATCCGCGGAATCGCGGCCGCACCCCAGCCGTCGCCGGCCCACGGTTGCGACACGCGCACCCACATCGAATCGGATCCGTCCTTCTTGCCGCGCCGGTCCCACGGGAAATGCACCTTCACCGCGCTGCCGTTGGTATAGATTTCCTCGCCCTTCGGCCCGACGACGATCGCCGACTGCGTGCCGTGAATCACCGGCTTCGGCGTGCTGCGCGGCGCGCGATACGGCACCTTCTTCGGCAGCAGCGCAAAGCTGTTGCGGTACGGCAGCTTCGCGCTGTGCTGCGTGTAGTCGTTCACCGCCTCGTGACGCACGTGCAGGATCACGTATTCCTGGTTGTTCTCGAGCACCGGATGATTCGCCACGGTGACCGCGCCCGCCGTGGTCATGCGCCACGCGTAGCCGCCGCCGGTATAACGGTGGGCCTGCGCCTCCTCGGCCTCCATCGCAAAACGGGCGTAGCGGTTGCCGTCGTCGCCGTGGTCGTACAGCGACTGGTGCTCGAACCGCTCGGTCGCGTCGAGCCGCGCATGCTTGAGGTTCTGCGGCCCGGCTTCCACCAGCATCAGCGGCGACGACGGGTTCTGGTGGTTGAAGTCGCGGAACGTGACCTTGCCGACGCCGAAGCGCCGGCCTTCGTGCAACTGATCGATCCCGCTGTCCTCACTCGCCTCGGTGGCCGCGAACGGCACCGTGGCGAGCCCGTCGATCGGGCGGAACAGCAGGTTCGAATCGCCGATCACCAGGATGTGCTTGTCCTTCTCGTAGCGGTGCGTCCAGACGAGCCCCTCCTGCTCCATCAGCCGCGCGCAGAAGTTGTAGTAGCTCTCCTGGTACATCACGACATACTCGAGCGGCTTCTGGCTCGTCCGGATATCGAACACGAAGTCGGAAAACCCGTGCTCCTGGAAGATCTCGGTGAGGATGTCCTGCGCGGTCTTGTTCTGGAAGATCCGGCAGTCGGTCGAGCGCGTCAGGAACCAGAACCACGGCACCGCCGTCAGGTGATACTGCGTGACGTTCCCGGGGTTGCCCGCGCGGTCGAACGACGCCACGTAGCCGTCGAAGTAACGATCGTTGTCGCCGGTACCCGATGCGACGACGCGCTCAAGCGTCGACAGGCGCGCCTGCTGGTCGAACCGGATCTTGACCTGCTGGCCGATCAGGTCTTCCGGGCGAAGGTCGTGGCGATGGGACAGCAGGTCGAGGTGGATCTCCGGCAACCGGTTCACGTGCTCGTCAACGACGGCGGCGCTGACCAGCAACACATCCGGGCCGAGCGGCGTATCGAGCGTCACGTAGCGGTTGAGCTGGGTCAGGCGCGCGGGGTTGGCGGCGCCGTTGATCGCCTCGGCGATCGCGCCGGGCGTCTTGTCCATCAGCGAGAAGCCGGTCTGCGCGAGCTGCATCGCGCGCTGGACGGTGTCGACGTGCCCGGCCAGCCCCGCGAGCGGGCCAAGCTGTCCGGCGACACTGGAAGCGAGCGAGCCGCCGAGGCCGCCCAATGCACTGCCAATCGACGTCAAGGCGCCCAGCGGGCTGCCGCCGAGCCCGGTCGGAGGACCGCCATTCGGAGCGAAACTCATTTTTTGTTCATTCCTTCTCAGGTTCTGCCCGGCGGGCCAGCAGGCCCGAGGCCCCGCTACTGTAGGAGAAAGTCCGACAAAACAAAAGACACTATCTGGCCCCTGATTTCATGGATGTACCGATCGGCTATGTGATCTGCGGCGGAATGATTTGTTGAAGTTCGATCTTTCCGCTCGCCCTCGCGGTGACCACACCGGTCATCGGTCCCGCCGCAGCACTCTCCATGTTTCGATATATAGAGCATTCGCAGTACTGGGAACAGACATCGAGACAATGCGACGGAAGCGCCTTGTATCCGGCTCCGTGAGCACGGTTAGTCGAATGGAGTTTCTGGCCAACGCCGCGCGCGACGAAATGGAGCGAACGAGCACCGGCTTTGCCTGCAATTTCCAGCGGCAAAGATTCGCTCGCTTGCCAGTATCTGCTGCGTCGATACTGGGATCGATTGACGGTCATGTGGTCGAGCCGCGGCGACGCCTATCCGAAAGCCCGAGAGCTATTCGAAGACGTTCTCCGGATGGTGCGCGAGGTCGTTGAAGTTGGCGGCAACGCGCAGTGGCGCGCAACGTCCACCAATACGTGGCCGGCGGATTGCGTCCCGATTCGCGCGACTTGGTTCGGTCGAATGGTTGAACCACCCGATGATCGGTTCGGGCTCCTGAATCGCTACGACTGCTGCCTGGCGAACTTCTGGAAACCAATGGCCAAGGCAACCGCGACCGGCAACTTCGCTTGGTGATACGAGGCCAAGCGGGCGCCACTCACATCGGGGCCACTGACGGCGATGGCCGCGTCTATTTACTCCCGATCCAGCACTGGACGAAGAGCGACTTGCTGACGTATCTACAGGCTCATCGCTTTGAGGTTTCTCGACAATACGACGACGGCATGGCGTCGCCCGACTGCCTGCTTGCACTGCACTAAACGGCGGCAAGCTGCGCTACCTACGCAACTTTCACCCTGAAGTGGCGCTGGAATAAGAACGACGGCTACACATCACGTAGCTGAACAAGCCTGTTCGCCAATGCAGATTGGAAATGCCGAGGGGGAATTGGAAACGCGAAGGGGCTACGCAAACATCGCGTAACCCCTTGTCAGATATGGTGCCGGCTGCAGGACTCGAACCCGCCACCTGATGATTACAAATCAACTGCTCTACCAGATGAGCTAAGCCGGCGTAGCGCGAGATTCTACCTCATTTCACGATCTTGAGGCGAGGTCTGTTGCCACCTTTCGAACCTTCGCCATCACCGTCGGTTTTCGGCGGTTCGTCGGCGCCTTCGGAGGGTTCCTCGTTCGCGCCGCGGTCGGCAACCGGCGTCAACACAGCAGGCGACTCGTCGCGCTGCGCGTCATCCGCCTGCGCGGCTTCTTCGTCGAACGCGCCCGAATCCTCGCCTTCACCCGCAACCGCATCGACCTGGAACGCCATCCCCTGCCCGTTCTCGCGCGCATAGATTGCGAGCACGTTGGCAACCGGAATCTCGATCTTGTGCGCCTTCCCGGAGAACCGGGCCGTGAACTCGATCCACTCGTTGCCCATCTGCAACTGGCTCGTCGCCTCGAAGCTGATGTTGAGCACGATCTCGCCGTCACGCACGAACTGACGCGGCACGCGCGTCGAGTTGTCGACCCTCACCGCGATATGCGGTGTGTAACCGTTATCGGTGCACCACTCGTACAGCGCGCGCAGCAGATAAGGCTTCGTTGAAATCTCTTGCATCACAATCCTCGAACCCGGAGCGGGCGCGCGGCACGCCGCGCCGCCCTCCCCGTCTTGCCTTCATTGCATCATCAACGACGCATGACCTTTTCGGACGGCGTCAGTGCTTCGATATAGGCCGGACGGCTGAAGATCCGCTCGGCGTACTTCATCAGCGGCGCGGCGTTCTTCGACAGCTCGATGCCGTAGTGATCCAGACGCCACAGCAGCGGCGCGATCGCGACATCCAGCATCGAGAACTCTTCGCCGAGCATGTACTTGTTCTTCACGAAGATCGGCGCGAGCTGCGTCAGGCGATCGCGGATCGCGAGGCGTGCCTTCTCGTGATTCTTCTCCGCTGCCTTGCCCTTCTCGTTCTCGAGCGTGCTGACGTGGACGAACAGCTCCTTCTCGAAGTTGAGCAGGAACAGGCGTGCACGTGCGCGCTGCACGGGGTCGGCCGGCATCAGTTGCGGGTGCGGGAAGCGCTCGTCGATGTACTCGTTGATGATGTTCGATTCGTACAGAATCAGGTCGCGCTCGACCAGGATCGGCACCTGACCGTACGGGTTCATCACCGAAATGTCTTCCGGCTTGTTGAACAGGTCGACGTCACGGATTTCGAAGTCCATGCCCTTCTCGAACAGCACCAGCCGGCAACGCTGGGAGAACGGGCAAGTTGTGCCGGAATACAGAACCATCATGTTTGCGTTTCCTCAAAAAAGCCGAGGGCCGGCACGCGGCGAACCTCCTTCCGGGGTTCCACCTTGCGCCGGCCCCACGCCGGTCAGGCGTGATTACTTGATATCTTTCCAGTACGCGGCATTGAGCCGCCAGGCCAGGAAAGTCAGGACACCGAGAAAGATCAGCACCCACACGCCGAGGCGTTTGCGGGTCTGCTGAGCCGGCTCGGACATCCAGGTCATGTACGCCACCAGATCGGCAACCGCAGCATCATAATCCACCGCGGACAGTGTCCCCGGCGTGACCTGCTGGAAGCCGACGAGCGTATGGACCTTCTCGCCCGTCTCCTCGTCCGTCTTGTCTTCGAATTTGGCGGTGCGCTGCCCCTGCAGTTGCCACAATACATGGGGCATGCCGACGTTCTCGAACACCGCGTTGTTCCAGCCGGTCGGCCGCGTATCGTCACGGTAGAAGCTGCGCAGATACGTATACAGCCAGTCGCGGCCGCGCGCGCGCTCCTCGACCGACAGGTCGGGCGGCGAGGTGCCGAGCCAGTTCTTCGCGTCTTCAGGCCGCATCGCGACGGACATCGTGTTGCCGACCTTGTCGGTCGTGAACAGGAGATTCTTTTCGATCTCCTTCTGGGATATGCCCAGATCCGTCAGACGGTTGTAGCGCATCAGGTTCGCGCTGTGGCAGTTCAGGCAATAGTTTACAAACAATTGCGCGCCGTGCTGAAGCGAAACGAGATTTTCCGTGTTATCGGGCGCCCGGTCGAGCGGAAAATTACCTTCCGCCCGCACCGCCGGCGCCACCAGCAGCGCACACGCGGTCGCCCCGATCAGCGCGAGTGTCGAAAGCAGTTTCTTCATGTCGTTCTCTCCTCGCTCACGTTAATGGGGCTTGAAGCGCACCCGCTCCGGCGGCTGCTTGAACGTGCCAAGCGGCGTCCAGACGGGCATGCCGAGGAAGAACGCGAAGTAGATCAGCGCGCAACACTGCGCGATCAGCGTGGCCGCCGGCGATGGTGGCCGCGTGCCGAGGAACGCGAGGGTCAGGAACGCCGCGACGAAGATCCCGAGGAACACCTTGTGGAACAACGGCCGGTAGCGGATCGACTTCACCGGGCTGCGGTCGAGCCACGGCAGGAAGAACAGCGTGATCACCGCCGAACCCATCACGACGACGCCCCAGAACTTCGACTCCGTCAGGTACATGAAGACGACGATCGCCGCGGCCAGCACCGGCAACCCGGCCTTCCACTTGCCGCGCGCGCGGATCAGCGCGAGCACGCCGAGCAGCGCGATGACGATCATCAGGACGATCTTGAACGGGTCGGTGGTCGCGCGCAGCATCGCGTAGAACGCGGTGAAGTACCAGACCGGCGCGATCTCGGGCGGCGTCTGCAACGGGTTCGCCGGGACGAAGTTGTTCGCCTCGAGGAAGTAGCCGCCCATCTCGGGCGAGAAGAACACGATCAGTGCGAACACCATCAGGAACACGCACACGCCGAGGAAATCGTGCACCGAGTAGTACGGGTGGAACGGGATGCCGTCGAGCGGAACGCCGTTCTCGTCCTTCTTCGCCTTGATCTCGATGCCGTCCGGGTTGTTCGACCCGACTTCGTGCAGCGCAACCAGGTGAGCGACGACGAGGCCGACCAGCACGAGCGGGATCGCGATCACGTGGAACGCGAAGAAGCGGTTCAGCGTGACGTCCGACACGACGTAGTCGCCGCGAATCCACAGCGACAGGTCGGGGCCGACGAACGGGATCGCCGAGAACAGGTTCACGATCACCTGCGCGCCCCAGAAGGACATCTGGCCCCACGGCAGCAGGTAACCGAAGAACGCCTCGGCCATCAGGCACAGGAAGATCGCGCAGCCGAAGATCCACACGAGCTCGCGCGGCTTGCGGTACGACCCGTAAAGCAGCCCGCGGAACATGTGCAGGTAGACGACCACGAAGAACATCGACGCGCCCGTGGAGTGCATGTAGCGGATCAGCCAGCCCCACGGCACCTCGCGCATGATGTACTCGACCGACGCAAACGCGAGCGTCGAGTCGGGCTTGTAGTTCATCGTCAGGAAGATGCCGGTGACGATCTGGTTGACGAGCACCAGCAGCGCGAGGGAACCGAAGAAGTACCAGAAGTTGAAGTTCTTCGGCGCGTAGTACTCGGAAACGTGCTTTTTCCAGGTGGACGTGAGCGGGAAGCGCTGATCGATCCAGCCGGTGAGACCTGTCGTGGAGACTTCCTTGTTGTCGGCCATCACGCTTCTCCTTTCTCGTCCTTGCCGATCACGAGGGTCGTCGCCGACGTGAACATGTAGGGCGGGATGTCGAGATTCTGAGGCGCCGGCTTGTTCTTGAACACACGGCCGGCGAGGTCGTAGGTCGAACCGTGGCACGGGCAGAGGAAACCGCCCGGCCAGTCGTCCGGCAGGTTCGGCTGCGGACCCGGCGTGAAGCGCTGGCTTGGCGTGCAGCCGAGGTGCGTACACACGGCCATCACGACGAGAATGTTCTTGCGATCGGCCCGCGAGCGATATTCGTTCGCACAATACGCGGGCAACGGCATCGTATAGGGCTTTTCGGTGGTCGGATCGGCCACTTCCTTGTCGGCCTTGACCACGTCGGCAAGCATCGAGTCGGTGCGGTTCAGGATCCACACCGGCTTGCCGCGCCACGGCACGGTCACCATTTCACCGGGCTTCAGCCCGCTGATGTCGACCTCGACCGGTGCTCCGGCCGCTTTCGCTTTCGCGGACGGCGCAAGCGACGCCGCGAAAGGTATGACGGTGGCTACGCCTCCCACGCCACCTGCTACGGATGTCGCAATCAGCCAGGTACGGCGGCCGCTGTCGACGCGTTTCTCTTCCTTGTCTCGCATCACACGCCCCACTTCTGAGTTGGATTTTCCGTCACGACTTTCCATTCCGCCGCTAGTTTGCTCGAATGGAGTCGCCATTTACAAGGCCCGGAGATGAAAATCCCTTCGAAGTGATTGATAGTTAAGGGTTTTCCCCCACTATCGGAGCGATTAAATCATTTCACTATTAAGCATCCGCTACATTGAGAAATTTCGATGCGCTGCCGCAAATCCGGCACTCAGACCGGGTTATGAATATCGATAAAAAGGTGTTCGATACCGAATTCTTCGGACAAGTGGGTGCCGAGTGCCTGGATTCCGTAGCGTTCGGTCGCATGGTGCCCTGCCGCAACGAACGCGACGCCGCTCTCCGCGGCCGTGTGCGTCACGTGTTCGGACACCTCGCCGGTCAGGAACACGTCCGCGCCGGCATCGATCGCCGCGTCGAAATAGCTCTGCGCGGCGCCCGTGCACCACGCGATGCGCCGCAGCTGCATGTCCGGATCGCCGAGCACGAGCGGCGTGCGGCCGAGCGTGCGCTCGACCTTCGCGACGAAGTGCTCGAGCGAGACGGGCATCGGCAGCGTGGCCATCCAGCCGAGCTCGCCTTCGCCGAAACGCTGCTCGCCGATCAGCCCGAGCCGCTCGCCGAGCTGCGCGTTGTTGCCGAATTCGGAATGCGCGTCGAGCGGCAGGTGGAACGCGAACAGGTTCAGGTCGTTCGCGAGCAGCAGCTTCAGGCGCTGATACTTGCGGCCCGTGATCTGCGGCGGCTCGTTGCGCCAGAAATAGCCGTGGTGGACGAGCACGGCATCCGCACCCCATTCGAGCGCGGCTTCAAGAAACGCGACCGACGCCGTCACGCCGGTGGCGATCTTCTCGATCTTGCGACGCCCCTCGACCTGCAGGCCGTTCGGGCAATAGTCCTTGAAGCGCGCGGTTTCAAGGGTATTGTTCAAGTACAATTCAAGTTCGATCCGATCCATATAAACCTCTAATCCATTCAGATGCTTAGACGCTTCTGGCTGTTCTTCGCGCAGGCGGTTACCGTGCTGCTCGCGCTGATGTTCATCGTCGTGACGCTCAAGCCGCAATGGCTGCAACGGCAAGGACAGCTCGGCAAGCAGCTCGCCACGCCGATCGTTGCGTTGCGGGAAGTCGCGCCGGGCATCGGCGGCGCGCCGGCGACCACGTCGTACGCGGAAGCCGCGCAGAAGGCGATGCCGGCCGTCGTCAACGTCTTCTCCAGCAAGGACGGCTCGCTGCCGCCCGATCCGCGCGCGAAAGATCCGCTGTTCCGCTACTTCTTCGGCGACCGCAACGCCCGCAAGCAGCAGGACGAACCTGCCGCCAACCTCGGCTCGGGCGTTATCGTGAGCCCTGAAGGTTACATTCTAACGAACCAGCACGTCGTGGATGGCGCCGACCAGATCGAGGTCGCGCTCGCCGACGGGCGCACGGCCACCGCGAAGGTGATCGGCAGCGATCCCGAAACCGACCTCGCCGTGCTGAAGATCAACATGACGAACCTGCCGACGATCACGCTCGGCCGCTCCGACCAGTCGCGGGTCGGCGACGTCGTGCTCGCGATCGGCAACCCGTTCGGCGTCGGCCAGACCGTCACGATGGGGATCATCAGCGCACTGGGCCGCAACCACCTCGGCATCAACACGTTCGAGAACTTCATCCAGACCGACGCGCCGATCAACCCCGGCAACTCGGGCGGCGCACTGGTCGACGTGAACGGCAACCTGCTCGGCATCAACACCGCGATCTACTCGCGCTCGGGCGGCTCGCTCGGCATCGGTTTCGCAATTCCCGTGTCGACCGCGCGCACGGTGCTCGAAAGCATCATCACGACGGGCTCGGTCACGCGCGGCTGGATCGGCGTCGAGCCGCAGGACGTCACGCCGGAGATCGCCGAATCGTTCGGGCTTCAGCAGAAATCGGGCGCGATCGTCGCCGGCGTGCTGCAGGGCGGCCCGGCCGACAAGGCCGGCATCAAGCCGGGCGATATCCTGGTCTCGGTCAACGGCGAGGACATCACCGACACGACGAAGCTGTTGAACACGGTCGCGCAGATCAAGCCGGGCACGCCGACCAAGGTGCACGTCGTCCGCAAGGGCAAGGAGTTCGACATGAACGTCGTGATCGGCAAGCGCCCGCCGCCGCCGAAGCAGACGCTCGACGAGCAGGACAGCGATACCGAATGACGTCGGGCGGGCGGCACACAGCCGCGTGCCGAACTCCGCCGGAAACGCAAAAGGGCAGCCTCCTGGCTGCCCTTTTGCTTTGCATCGAACGACCTTCGTTGCCGGGACGCTGGCCTCGCCGCACGCGCTCCGGTCAGCCATGCCACCCGGCCGCTCAGGCCTGGCCGGAAATCCGCCTGCCGTGCATTGCCCGGCGCGCCGCCATCAGCTGGCGGCTTCGCCGTTCCCCGCCTCGCCTTCCTCGGCCGGCTTCTTCGGCACGAAGAACCGCGCGGCCAGCAGCCCGATCTCGAACAGCACGATGAGCGGCAACGCGAGCATCAGTTGCGAGAATACGTCCGGCGGCGTGACGACCGCCGCGACGATGAACGCGCCGACGATCACGTACGGCCGCATCTCCTTGAGCTTCTTCAGCGACAGCACGCCCATCCGGACGAGCAGCACGACGACGATCGGCACCTCGAACGTGACCCCGAACGCGATGAACATCCCGAGCACGAAGCTCAGGTAGTTGTCGATGTCGGTGGTCATTTCCGCCCCGAGCGGCGCGTTGTAGTGCGCCATCACGCGGAAGATCGTCGGGAACACGAGGAAGTACGCGAATGCCATCCCGCACAGGAACAGGAAGTAGCTGCTGCCGACGAGCGGCGCGACGAGCTTTTTCTCATGCTGGTACAGCCCCGGCGCGACGAACGCCCAGATCTGGTACAGCACGATCGGCAGCGCGATCACCAGTGCGACGAGCATCGTGACCTTCATCGGCACGAAGAACGAACCGGTGACGTCGGTGACGATCATCTTGCCGTCTTTCGGCAGGTTCTCCATCAGCGGCCGCGCAAGCAGCCGGAAGATGTCGGGCGCCCAGTAGACGAGCCCGAGGAACACGACGATCACGGCCGCCCCCGCGCGAATGATGCGATCGCGAAGCTCGACGAGATGGGAAATGAAAGTTTCTTCCGGGGCGTCGCCCGGGTTCTGCTGGGGGTCGCTCACACCGGCCCTCGGTAGGATTGACGAGCGAGCATGCGCTCGGCTCAGAAGAAGCGCGTCGGCCGGCGCAGGCTGGCCGGCTGGTGGCGCGCGACGCGCGCGGCGCCCGACTGCACATGAGTGCGGCGGGTGGTCGCGCGCTTGTACCAGACAGGCGCAGCCGCCTGCTTGACGCGCCAGTTGCGGCGCTTGGGCGCGAGCGCGGCCGTACTGCCTCGCCACGACGGCGCCGCGGGCGTGTCGGAATCATGGGACCCGGTGCTGCCCGACGCTTCGTCAAGGCCGCCAACCGCGGAATGCCACGTGTCGTTCAGTTCCTTTTCCTGCTCGCGCAGGTTGTCGTGAATCGTCGTCTCGACATTGCGCGCGGCCGATTCGAAATCGGTCTTCATCGTCCGCAGCGCGTCGAGTTCGATTTCGCGCGAGACCTCGGCCTTCACGTCGTTGATGTACCGCTGCGCGCGGCCGAACAATGCGCCTGCCGTACGCGCGACGCGCGGCAGGCGCTCGGGGCCGAGCACCACGAGCGCGACGACGCCGATCAGCGCCATCTTCGAAAGACCGAGATCCAGCATCGCGAATGCCTGTCAGCGTGCCGGCGTTACGCCTTGTTCGAATCGGAACGCGTCGTTTCCTTCGCGTTGACGTCGACCGAGCCCGAGCGCGGCAGTTGCTGCGCGTCAGCCGGTGCTTCACCGTCCTTCATGCCGTCCTTGAAACCCTTCACGGCGCTGCCGAGATCGTTGCCGATATTGCGCAGCTTCTTCGTACCGAAAACCAGCGCGACGATCAGCAGCACGATCAGCCAGTGCCAAATGCTCAATCCACCCATGATGAAACCTCTCCTCAACCACGCCGCTACGCGGCGCAAATCGCCGGCAACGTGCCGGCTTCGACTATCGATGCGGGGAAACGCCCCGCGCCGTCAACCCATCCGCTGCCAGGGGCGCGGGCCGGCCAGGATATGCGCGTGCAGGTGGTAGACCTCCTGCCCGCCGCCCGGGCCTGTATTGATCACAGTACGGAAACCGGTTTCGCCACCCGTATAGGCGACGCCGAGCTGGCCAGCGAGACGCGAGACGAGCAGCATCAGCCGGCCGAGCATCGGCGCATCGGCCTCGCTCGCCGCCGACAGCGTCGGCAGGTGCTGGCGCGGAATCACGAGCACGTGCGTCTCGGCCGCCGGGCGGATGTCGCGGAACGCGACGAATTCGTCATCCTCGTGCACCTTCGTGCTCGGGATCTCGCCTGCCGCGATCTTGCAGAACAGGCAATTCGGATCGTGACTCATGTTGCTCCTGCAGACGCCCGAGCGCGGCCGGTCAGAACCAGGCCTGCGGATCGAGCGGCTTGTTGTCGTTCAGGTACAGCCAACCCTTGATGATACGGTACAGCGTCCAGATCCATGTGACAAACATCACTGCGAATCCGATCACCACGAACATCAGCGCGAACCCGATCACGTACGCGATCAGCGCGCGCCAGAACGTGCGGATCTGCCACTCGAAGTGGGCGGCATACGGCGTGCCGGCCACATCGTCGCGCTTCACGTAGTTGATGATGATCGCGATGATGCCCGTGACGCCACCCGTGAGCCAATGAAACGCGTAGAGGCCGTAGAGCACGTGAGTCAACGTGCGCAGCCCGTTCAGGCGTTCGGCGTCCGCGGCCCCCGGCACCGACGGCGGCGGAAACTGACTTGGCGTATCGGTCATGATGCTACCCCCGTTAGATGACAATTCTTACAGCTTACCGCACTGTGGCCATCCCGCGACAAGGGTCCGTCACCCGCCGTTTTCCTCGCGCTCACGACGCTTGCGCAGGGCCTTCTCCTCGATCCCCGACAGCCCTTCGCGGCGCTCGAGCTCGGCGATCACGTCGGCCGGGCTCAGGTCGAAATGCGACAGCATCACGAGGCAGTGGAACCACAGGTCGGCCACCTCGCCGACCAGCGCGGTCGGCGCGCCGCCCTGACGCACGTCCTTCGCGGCCAGCACGACTTCCGTCGCCTCTTCGCCGATCTTCTTCAGCACCGCGTCGTCGCCCTTGTGGAACAGGCGCGATACGTACGATTGATCGGGGTCGCCGCCCTTGCGGCTATCGATCACGGCCGCGAGGCGCAGCAGCGTGTCTTCGGTCGATTGCGTCATTTGTAGATGTGTTCGGGATCTTTCAGCACCGGCTCGACCGCGACCCAGTCGCCGCTGTCGACGGTGCCTTCGAATTTCTGGAAGAAGCACGAATGCCGGCCGGTGTGGCACGCGATGCCCGACACCTGCTCGACCTTCAGCAGCACGACGTCCTCGTCGCAATCGAGCCGCACTTCGTGCACGTGCTGCACGTGGCCCGACTCCTCGCCCTTGAACCACAGGCGCTTGCGCGAACGCGAATAGTAGACCGCGCGGTGCGTCTCGATCGTCTTCGCGAGCGCCTCGCGGTTCATCCACGCGAACATCAGCACGTCGTTCGTCGACGCCTCCTGCGCGATCACCGGCACGAGGCCGTTGTCGTCCCAGCGGACCTTGTCGAGCCACGCGGGCAATGCATTCGTTTCCGTATTCATCACAGCCTCACCGGGATGCCCTGGTCGGCCATGAAGCGCTTCGCCTCGCCGACCGTGTGCTCGCCGTAGTGGAAGATGCTCGCGGCCAGCACCGCATCGGCGCGGCCGTCCTTGATGCCGTCGGCCAGGTGCTGCAGCGAGCCGACACCGCCCGACGCGATCACCGGCACCGGCACCGCATCCGACACGCCGCGCGTGAGCGCGAGGTCGAAGCCCGACTTGGTGCCGTCGCGATCCATGCTCGTGAGCAGGATCTCGCCCGCGCCGAGCTCGGCCATCTTGCGCGCCCATTCGATCGCGTCGAGGCCCGTGTTCTTGCGGCCGCCGTGCGTGAAGACTTCCCAGCGCGGCGTCTCGCCGTCGGCCGACACGCGCTTCGCGTCGATCGCGACGACGATGCACTGCGAGCCGTACTTGTCGGCCGCGTCGCGCACGAGCTGCGGGTTCGCGACTGCCGACGAATTCATGCTGACCTTGTCCGCGCCCGCGTTCAGCAGGCGCCGCACGTCCTCGACGGCGCGCACGCCGCCGCCGACGGTCAGCGGAATGAAGACCTGCGACGCGACGGCTTCGATGATCGGCAGGATCAGGTCGCGCTGGTCGGACGTCGCGGTGATGTCGAGGAACGTCAATTCGTCGGCGCCCTGGTCGTCGTAGCGGCGGGCGATCTCGACGGGGTCGCCGGCATCGCGCAGTTCGACGAAGTTGACGCCCTTGACGACACGCCCGGCAGTCACGTCCAGGCAGGGGATGATGCGTTTAGCTAGAGCCATGATGTTGCGCCAAATGCCGCGATGGGACGGCCGGTTGCGGAAAGCCTCGCGCGAGGCTTCCGGTGGGGCCGCCTGCTGGCAGCCCCGGCGAGCGGGACAACCGCGCTTACGCGTTGTCGAGTTCGCCGTTCAGTTCGTCCGCGCGCTTTTGCGCGGCCGCGAAATCGAGATCGCCGGAGTAGATCGCACGGCCGCAGATCACGCCTTCGACGCCGTGCTCTTCCACTTCGCACAGATTCTCGATGTCCGTGAGGTTCGACAGGCCACCGCTGGCAATCACCGGGATGCCGACCGCCTGCGCGAGCTTCACGGTCGCCTCGATGTTGATGCCCTGCAGCATCCCGTCGCGGCCGATGTCCGTGTAGACGATCGATTCGACGCCGTAGTCCTCGAACTTCTTCGCGAGATCGACCACTTCGTGGCCCGTGAGCTTGCTCCAGCCGTCGGTCGCGACCTTGCCGTCCTTCGCGTCCAGCCCGACGATGATGTTGCCCGCGAACGCGGTGCAGGCGTCCTGCAGGAAACCCGGATCCTTCACGGCCGCGGTGCCGATGATCACGTAGGACAGACCCGCGTCCAGATACTTCTCGATCGTCTCGAGGCTGCGGATGCCGCCGCCGAGCTGTACGGGGATTTCATCGCCGACTTCGTCGAGGATCGCTTCGATCGCCTCGAGATTCTTCGGCTTGCCGGCGAATGCGCCGTTCAGGTCGACCAGATGGAGCCGCCGGGCGCCGAGATCGACCCACTTGCGGGCCATCGCCGCCGGGTCCTCGGAGAAAATCGTGGCCTGGTCCATGTCGCCCTGTTTGAGGCGCACACACTGACCGTCTTTGAGATCGATGGCCGGAATCAGCAACATAGCAATCGGGTGTCGTCGTGGAAGAAGAAAAGAATCCGGCGCGTACCGGCCAATCCGGTACCGCGCCGTCTCGCTAGTTTAGTACAACTCTTTCGGCGCTTAGGCGCGCGAGCCCCGTAAGACGGGCCTCTGCGGCCCGCCGACTGTGGCACGCACGCGACGTTCACGGTTTCCAGTGTACGAAGTTGCGATACAGACGCAACCCGACCTCCGCGCTTTTCTCGGGGTGGAATTGGGTCGCGAAGAGGTTGTCCCGCGCGACCGCGGACGTAAACGGCGCGCCGTAGGCCGTTTCGCCGACCGTATGCGCCGGGTTGTCCGGCGTCACGTAGTAGCTGTGCACGAAGTAGAAATACGCGTCGTCGGGCACGCCGTCCCACAGCGGATGCGGCTGCGACTGGCGCACGCGGTTCCAGCCCATCTGCGGCACCTTGAAGCGCGAGCCGTCGTCCTGCAGGCGGCCGTCGAGTTCGAAACGCACGACCTTGCCGGGCAACAGGCCGAGGCCCTTCGTGTCGCCTTCCGCGCTCCAGTCGAACAGCATCTGCTCGCCGACGCACACGCCGAGCAGCGGCTTCGTGCGCGAGGCCTCGATCACGGCCTCCTGCAGGCCCGACTCGCCGAGGCAGCGCATGCAGTCGGGCATCGCGCCCTGGCCGGGCAGCACGACACGGTCGGCCGCACGGATCGCGGCCGGCGTGTCGACGATCGCCACGTCGGCGGCCGGTTCGGCCTTCTTGAGCGCCTGCGCGACCGAGCGCAGGTTGCCCATCCCATAATCCACAATCGCAATCGAAGTTTTCATCTCAGTGCAGGCAGTAGCGCCCTCAGTCCATTGACGATGAATTCCACCGCCAGCGCCGACAGCATCAGACCCATCAGCCGCGTGGCGATGTTGATGCCCGTGCGGCCGATCCAGTTCGCGATCGGCTCGGCGAGCCGCATCGCGACGAAACACAGAAAAGCCAGGACCGCGCCGATCGCGACCAGCCCGGCCCGTTCATACCAGTGACGCGAGTTCGCCGCGTAGATGATGACCGTGCTGATCGAGCCGGGGCCCGTGAGCAGCGGAATCGCCAGCGGCACGACCGCGATGTTGTCCTTCAGCTCGGCCTCGTGGCGCTCCTCCGGCGTCGATCGCGTGTTGCCGATCTGCGCGTTCAGCATGTTGATCGCCATCAGCAGCATGATGATCCCGCCGCCCACCTCGAGCGACCCGACCGAAATGCCGAAGAAGTCGATGATCTGCTGCCCGAGCAGCGCCGTCACCGTCATCACGCAGAACACCGACACCGACGCGATCCGGATCGTACGCCGCCGCTCGAGGTCCGTCTGCTGCGCCGTCAGGCTCAGGAAGAACGGCACCGCGCCGATCGGGTTGATCAGCGCCAGCAGCGAAATGAACGATTTGAGCAGATCCATCGCAAGCCGGCGCCGCGCGCCGAAGCCGTGAGGTTGTCCTAGACGCTCCGTCCGGTCAGTTCAGGTTCAGAGGCTGCCCTTCGTCGACGGGATCTGCCCCGCCGCACGCTCGTCCAGCTCCACCGCCGCGCGCAGCGCACGGCCGAAGGCCTTGAACACAGTCTCGAGCTGATGGTGCGCGTTGATCCCGCGCAGGTTGTCGATGTGCAGCGTGACGCCCGCGTGGTTCACGAAACCGCGGAAGAACTCGATCGACAGGTCGACGTCGAACGTGCCGATCCGCGCACGCGTGAACGGCACGTGGAATTCGAGGCCCGGCCGGCCGGAGAAGTCGATCACGACGCGCGACAGCGCCTCGTCGAGCGGCACGTACGAATGGCCGTAGCGACGGATGCCCTTGCGGTCGCCGATCGCCTTCGCGACGGCCTGCCCGAGCGTGATGCCGACATCCTCGACCGTGTGGTGGTCGTCGATATGCGTATCGCCATGCGCTTCAACCTCGAGATCGACCAGACCGTGTCGAGCGATCTGGTCGAGCATATGGTCGAGGAACGGCACGCCGGTAGCCAGCTTCTGCTGGCCCGTGCCGTCGAGATTGAGCTTCACACGGATCTGCGTTTCGCTGGTATTGCGAACGACTTCCGCCACACGCATGGCAATTCCTTGACTGAGTCGATGTAAATGGGGATTGATCGTTTCGCGCCGCGGCGCCCGCAGGCTCAACCGGGCAGCGCGAGTTTCAAAGCGGCCAGCAGGCGCGCGTTTTCGTCGGGAGAACCGACGGTGAGCCGCACGCATTCAGCCAGCAACGGATGCATTTTACTCACGTTTTTGACCAAAACCCGCTCGGTGAGCAGCGCGTCGAACACGGCGGCCGCGTCCGGCACCCGCACCAGCAGGAAATTGCCGGCGCTCGGGAACACCGTCGCGCCCGGCAGCGCGGCCACCGCCTGCGCGAGACGCGCGCGTTCCGCCCGCAGATCGGCCGCCTGCGCGTCGAGCACGCCGAGGTGGTCGAGCAGGAAATCGGCGGTCGCCTGGGTCAGCACGTTGATGTTGTACGGCGGGCGCACCTTGTCGAATTCGGTCAGCCATGCGGGCGAACCGACCAGATAACCGAGGCGGATGCCCGCGAGGCCGAGCTTCGACACCGTGCGCATCACGACGACGTTGTCGAATTCGGCGGCGCGCGGCAGCCACGAGCGCCCCGCGAACGGCTGGTACGCCTCGTCGATCACGATCAGGCTGTGCCGCGCGGCCGCGACGATCCGTTCGATGTCGGCATCGTCGTACAGCGTGCCGGTCGGGTTGTTCGGATAGGCGAGATAGACGAGCGCCGGACGATGCTCGGCGATCGCCGCGAGCATCGCGTCGACATCGAGCGTCAGGTCGGCCTTCAGCGGCACGCCGACGAATTCGAGCTGCGCGAGCTTGGCGGACAGTTCGTACATCACGAAGCCCGGCACCGGCGCGAGCACCTTCGCGCCCGGCTTCGCGCAGGCCACCGACATCATGCTGATGATTTCGTCCGAGCCGTTGCCGAGCAGCACGTCGCAGGCGGCCGGCACGCCCATCGCGTGGCGCAGCTTGTCGATCAGCGCGGCCGGGCGCGGCGCCGGGTAGCGGTTCAGCGCGACCTGCGCGAGACGCTCGCCGAGCGCCGCGGCGAGCGGTTCGGGCAGCGGGTACGGGTTCTCCATCGCGTCGAGCTTTACGAATCCGCTCGCGTCCGGCACCGGATAGCTCGTCATCGCGAGCACGTCGCGGCGAATGATGTCTTGTGGCGTCGTCATGATCTCAAGCCGGCGTGCGTCGCGCCGGCGTCAAATGATCGGCAAGGCGGAGGCCGCCGCCCTGCACAGGTGTCTCCAGCCCCGGCCTTCGGGGTGCGGGCCGGGCGGCACATCCGCGCCTGCCCCGGCCCCGCGCTGCGTGCGCTCAGTTCTTCATCCGGAATTCGGCGCTCTTCGCGTGCGCCTGCAGCCCCTCGCCATACGCGAGTTCGGATGCGATCTCGCCGAGCGTCTGCGCGCCTTCGGCGCTGACCTCGATCAGGCTCGAGCGCTTGATGAAGTCGTACACGCCGAGCGGCGACGAGAAACGCGCGGTGCGCGACGTCGGCAGCACGTGGTTCGGGCCCGCGCAGTAGTCGCCGAGGCTCTCGCTCGTGTAGCGGCCGAGGAAGATCGCGCCCGCATGGCGGATCTGCTGGCCCCATTGTTGCGGCTCCAGCGCGGAAATTTCCAGGTGCTCGGGCGCGATGTCGTTCGCGATCCGGCAGGCTTCGGCCATGTCGCGCACCTTGATCAGCGCGCCGCGGCCTTCGAGCGACGCGCGGATCACGTCCTGGCGCGGCATCGACGGCAGCAGCTCGTTGATCGCCTTCTCGACGCGCTCGAGGAACGCACCGTCCGGACACAGCAGGATCGACTGCGCGAGTTCGTCGTGCTCGGCCTGCGAGAAGAGATCCATCGCGACCCAGTTCGGGTCGGTCGTGCCGTCGCACAGCACGAGGATTTCCGACGGCCCGGCGATCATGTCGATGCCGACCGTGCCGAACACGCGGCGCTTCGCCGACGCGACGTACGCATTGCCGGGGCCGCAGATCTTGTCGACGGCCGGCACGGTCGCCGTGCCGTACGCGAGCGCGCCGACCGCCTGCGCGCCGCCGATCGTGAACACGCGATCGACGCCGCCGAGCAGCGCCGCGGCGAGCACGAGGTCGTTCTTCACGCCGTCCGGCGTCGGCACGACCATCACGATCTCGCCGACGCCCGCGACGCGCGCGGGAATCGCGTTCATCAGCACCGACGACGGATACGCCGCCTTGCCGCCCGGCACGTACAGGCCGACGCGGTCGAGCGGCGTGATCTTCTGGCCGAGCACCGTGCCGTCGCTTTCCGTGTACTGCCAGCTATGCGTGCCGCACTCGATCTTCTGCTTCTCGTGGTACGCGCGCACCCGCGCGGCCGCCGCTTCCAGCGCCGCGCGCGCCTTCGGCGCGAGGCCGTCGAGCGCCGTCTGCAGCGCGTCCTGCGGCAGCTCCAGCGCGGCGACGCTGTTCGCGCTCAGCCGGTCGAAGCGGTTCGTGTATTCGAGCACCGCGGCGTCGCCGCGCGACTTCACGTCGGCGAGGATCTGCGCGACCGATTGCTCGATCGCCGCGTCTTCGCTTGCCTCGAATGCGAGCAGCGCGCGCAGCTCGGCGCCGAAGCCTTCGCTCGTCGAATCGAGCTTGCGGATGGTGATGGACATGGGGGTTCCGTTACGGTGATGCGCTCAACCGCCATTCTGCGACGCGCGTTCGAACGCGTCGAGGATCGGCTTGAGCGCCGTGCGCTTCAACTTCAGCGCAGCCTGGTTCACGACGAGGCGCGACGAGATCGCCATGATCTCCTCGACCTCGACCAGATTGTTCGCCTTCAGCGTGCCGCCCGAGCTGACGAGGTCGACGATCGCGTCGGCCAGCCCCACCAGCGGTGCGAGTTCCATCGAGCCGTACAGCTTGATCAGGTCGACGTGCACGCCCTTCGCGGCGAAGTGTTCGCGCGCCGTTTCGACGTACTTCGTCGCGACGCGCAGCCGCGCGCCCTGGCGCACGGCGCTCGCGTAATCAAAGCCGGCCGATACGGCCACCGACATCCGGCAGCGCGCAATGTTCAGGTCGATCGGCTGGTACAGGCCCGAGCCGCCGTGCTCGACCAGCACGTCCTTGCCGGCCACGCCGAAATCGGCCGCGCCGTATTCGACATAGGTCGGCACGTCGCTCGCGCGCACGATGATCACGCGCAGGTCCGGGTTCGTCGTCGGCAGGATCAGCTTGCGCGACGTTTCCGGATCCTCCGTCACCTGCACGCCGGCGGCGGCGAGCAGCGGCAGGGTTTCCTCGAAAATCCGGCCCTTCGACAACGCAAGGGTCAACGGCGGGGTCAGCGGCGCGGTCATGCTTGGCTCCCGGAAAGGCGGCGCACGTTCGCGCCGACAGCGGTCAGTTTGGCTTCCATGCGGTCGTAGCCGCGGTCCAGGTGATAGATGCTGTCGACGAGCGTTTCGCCGTCGGCACGCAGCCCGGCGATCACGAGGCTCGCCGACGCACGCAGGTCGGTCGCCATCACGTTCGCGCCCGACAGCTTCTCGACGCCCGTCACGAGTGCGGTGTTGCCGTCGATCGTGATGTTCGCGCCGAGCCGGTTCAACTCCTGCACGTGCATGAAGCGGTTCTCGAAAATGGTTTCGACGACCTGCGCGGTGCCCGTCGCGACCGTATTGAGGGCCATGAACTGCGCCTGCATGTCGGTCGGGAACGCCGGGTATTCCGACGTGCGGATCGTGACCGCCGACGGCCGGCGGTCCATCTTCACGCGCAGCCAGCTGTCGCCTTCCTCGATCGACACGCCGGCTTCGCGCAGCTTGTCGATCACCGCGTCGAGGATGTGCGGGCGCACGCCCGTCAGCATCACGTCGCCGCCCGCCGCCGCGACCGCGCACAGGAACGTGCCGGCCTCGATGCGGTCGGGGATCACCGAATGGCGCGCGCCGTGCAGCCGCTCGACGCCCTGGATCACGAGGCGGTCGGTGCCGATGCCGTCGATTTTCGCGCCCATCGCGACCAGCAAGTGCGCGAGATCGCTCACTTCCGGCTCGCGCGCCGCGTTTTCGATCACCGTCTCGCCGTCTGCCAGCGTCGCGGCCATCAGCAGATTCTCGGTGCCCGTCACCGTGATCATGTCGGTCACGATGCGCGCGCCCTTCAGCCGCTTCGCGCGCGCTTCGATGAAGCCGTGCTCGATGCTGATCTCGGCGCCCATCGCCTGCAGGCCCTTGATGTGCTGGTCGACCGGCCGCGCGCCGATCGCGCAGCCGCCCGGCAGCGACACCTTCGCCTCGCCGAAGCGTGCGAGCAGCGGCCCGAGCACGAGGATCGACGCGCGCATCGTCTTGACGAGCTCGTACGGCGCCACGAGGTTGTCGACGCGCGACGCGTCGAGCTGCACGCGGCAGCCGTCGGTCTCGCTCTTCACGCCCATCTGGTTCAGCACCTTCAGCGTGGTGCGCACGTCTTTCAGGTTCGGCACATTGTCGAGGTCGACCGGATCGGCGGTGAGCAGCCCCGCGCACAGGATCGGCAGCGCGGCATTCTTCGCGCCCGACACGACGATCTCGCCCGACAGGCGGTGGCCGCCTTCGATCACGAGCTTGTCCATCCCATGGCCATGCGATTCCCCGTTGGCGGCCGGGTGTGCCGTGGCGACGCTCTGGACGGCGTCGCGCTCGTTGACGGTGACTTGCACTCAGTGAGTTCCGGTTATGCGTTCTGCCATTCGGCGGGCGTCAGCGTCTTCATGCTGAGCGCGTGAATTTCCTGCTTCATGCGATCGCCGAGCGCCGCGTAGACGAGCTGGTGCCGCTGGATCGGGCGCTTGCCTTCGAAGGCCGCCGACACGATCGTCGCGAAGAAATGCTGGCCGTCGCCTTCGACTTCCAGATGCGTGCAGGCGAGACCGCCGGCGATGTATTGCTTGACCTGTTCGGGAGTCGGCAACATGGTGTAAGGCTCCTGTCGGCGCGCGCCGCCTGGATGGCGGCCGCTGCCTGTCGATATCAATGACGCAGTTTGTAGCCGGTCGCGAGCAGCCGCATCGCGATCAGCGCGAGCAGCACGAAGAAACCGGTGACGATCGCGAGGCTCGCGAACGGGTTGATGTCGGACGCGCCGAAGAACCCGAAACGGAAGCCGTCGATCATGTAGAAAAACGGATTGAGACGCGAGATCTCGCGCCACACGGGCGGCAGCGAATGCGTCGAATAGAACACACCGGACAGGAACGTCAGCGGCATGATCAGGAAGTTCTGGAACGCGGCGAGCTGGTCGAACTTCTCGGCCCAGATCCCGGCGATCAGGCCGAGCGTGCCGAGGATCGCCGAGCCGAGCAGCGCGAACGCAATGATGAACAGCGGCGCCGCGAAATGCATCGGGATAAACCAGATCGTCACGACGAACACGCCCGTGCCGACCGCGAGGCCGCGCATCACGGACGCGAGCACGTACGCGCCGAAGATGTCGCGGTACGACAGCGGCGGCAGCAGCATGAACACGAGATTGCCGGTGATCTTCGACTGGATCAGCGACGACGAGCTGTTCGCGAACGCATTCTGCAACACGCTCATCATCACGAGGCCCGGTACGAGAAAACTCACGTACTCGACGCCCGGATAGACCTCGACGCGGCCCGACAGCGCGTGGCCGAAGATCGTCAGGTACAGCAGCGCCGTGACGATCGGCGCGAGCACCGTCTGGAACGACACCTTCCAGAAACGCAGCAGCTCCTTGTAGAACAGCGTTTGAAACCCGCTCATGCCAGTCCCTCGATCACCTCGGCCCCGTTCATCACCTGGACGAACACGTCTTCGAGGTCGGCCTTGCGGACCTCGATCTCGTCGAATGTGCAGCCCGCCGCGCGGCATTGCGCGAGGATCCGCTCGACATCGTCGTAGCTCGTCAGGCGCAGCAGGTGCTCGCCCGGCGCGCGCGCGGCCGGATCGGTCTCCAGCCCGCGCAGCTCGGTGGGCAGCGCGCCCGTTGCCAGCCGCAGGTACAGCTGCAGCCCGGCGAAGCGGCGCAGCAGCGCGTCGGTGCGGTCGAGCGCGACGACTTCGCCACGGCGCAGCATCGCGATGCGGTCGCACAGCGACTCGGCTTCCTCGAGGTAGTGGGTGGTCAGCACGATCGTGTGACCTTCGCGGTTCAGGCGCGAGATGAATTTCCACAGCGTCTGGCGCAGCTCGACGTCGACGCCGGCGGTCGGCTCGTCGAGCACGATCACGGGCGGCCGGTGCACGAGCGCCTGCGCGACCAGCACGCGGCGCTTCATCCCGCCGGACAGCGCGCGCATGTTCGCGTCGGCTTTCTCGGTGAGGTCGAGATTGGCCATCACCTCGTCGATCCAGTCGTCGTTGCGGCGCAGCCCGAAATAGCCGGACTGGATCCGCAGCGTCTCGCGGACGGTGAAGAACGGGTCGAACACGAGTTCCTGCGGCACGACACCGAGCGCGCGGCGCGCGCCACGGAAGTCCTTGACGACGTCGTGACCGCGTACCGAGATACTGCCTTCGTCGGCCCGGGCGAGCCCGGCGAGGATACTGATGAGCGTGGTCTTGCCTGCGCCGTTGGGGCCGAGCAGACCGAAAAACTCGCCTTCCTCGACCGACAGGCTGACGCCCTTGAGCGCCTGAAGCGATTTGTAGCGCTTCTTGACGTGACGGATTTCTATGGCTGACATGACTGTGCGCGGCGCAAGGGCCGCGACGCCTATTCTGTGCTTGCTGCGAATGAAAATGGGGGCCGGACGCCGATTGGCTGCCCCGCAAAACGCTTGATTATAGGGCAAACCGGCTGGTGGAGCCGGTGCCGGAGGCACGCGGCCTGAAGCGTGCGCGCGCCGGCTGGCGCGGCAGGCTCCGGTCGGACAGGGTCAATGTCGCCCGGTGCCTTCGATGAGCGCGTCGACGCCGTAGGCGCGCGCGAGGCTGGCGAGCTTCGGGGGGAGATTGAGGATGTCGAGGGTCGCGCCGCGCGCCTTGGCGGCACGTTGCCATGCGAGCAGCACGGCGAGCGCGGACGAGTCGAACTGCGTCAGCGCCGCGCAATCGACGGCGGTCGCGCCCTCGCCGATGCGCGCAAGACCGTCCGCGAGCGCGGACTTCGCGCTCGCGACGGTCAGCGAGGAGCCGGCTTCGAAACCGCTCACGACGCTTGCTTGCCGGCGGCAAGTTGCTGGTTGCGCTGCGTGAGGAACTGGATCAGGCCGTCCACGCCGCTTTGCTGGATCTTCTCGTTGAACTGCTGCTGGTACGTCTGGATCAGCCATGCGCCGAGCACGTTCAGGTCATACACCTTCCAGCCGTTCGCCGTCTTGTACAGGCGGTAGTCGATCTGGACCGGCTGGCCGTTGTTCATCGCGACCGTCTTGACCACGACGTCGGTATCGGCCGAATCGGCACGGAACGGCGGGTACTGGATCTGCTGGTCCGGCTTCAGTTGCGCCAGCGCGCCCGAATACGTGCGGATCAGCAGCAGCTTGAACTGCTCCTGAACCTGCTGCTGCTGTTCGGCCGTCGCCGTGCGCCAGTTGCGGCCCATCGCGAGCTGCGTGGTGCGGCGGAAATCGGTGTACGGCAGGATGTCCTTGTTGACGATCGAGATGATGCGGTTGGTGTCGCCCTGCTTGATCGTCTGCTGCTTGACTTCGTCGAGCACCTGCTGCGTCGCCGTCTTGATCAGCGCCTGCGGGTTCGACTGGTCGACTTGCGCGTGGGCTGCGCTGCCGAACGAGAACAGCGCCGCGAAAACGGGGATCAGGAATAGTTTTTTCATCATAGTGACCTGCATGAATAAGTCGATGCGAAGGTTGGAGCAGGTAGCTTACGCGCAAGTTCGCGCACGCTACCGACTGAATCGTTTCTGGCTGTAACGAATGTAAATCCGTCAGTGCAGACGAATGCTCGGGAAGCGGAACCCGCCCGGCGACGGCGGCGCCACCTGCATCGGCGGCACGTTCGTCTCGCTGGCCGGGTTCGGCGATTCGGCCGCGCCCGATGCGCCTGCCGGCGCCGTCGCGCCGCCCACCGCTGCCG
>NZ_ASSI01000140.1:0-36903 GCF_000466765.1 Burkholderia sp. AU4i
CCGGCGGCGGCCCGCGCGGCGGTCGAAGCGGCCGGCCTGACGGCCGGCGTGCCGGTCACGCGAATCGGTACAATACGCGCGTTGTCCGCGCCGTCGGAACAGCCCGCGATCGCGTGGCGCGACGCCGCCGGCGCGCCCCTCGCCCTCACGTTGCACGGCTTCGACCACTTCCATGCAGACTGACCCGACGCCCGCGCACGCCGCGGCCGAGCCCGGCGCCGCACCGGGCGGACACGCGCCGCAGCGCGCGACCGCGCGCTTCATGCTGTCGCACCCCGCGCACCTCGTGTCGCTCGGCTTCGGCAGCGGGCTCGCGCCGCTCATGCCCGGCACGTTCGGCTCGCTGTTCGGCTGGCTCACGTTCGTCGTGCTCAACCGCTACCTGACGGTGCCCGAATGGTGGGCGCTGATCGCGGTCGGCTTCGTGGCGGGCACGTGGCTCACCGGCTTCACCGCGAGAAAGATGGGCAGGTCCGATCCGGGCGCCGTCGTCTGGGACGAAATCGTCGCGATCTGGCTCGTGATGCTGTTCGTCACGCCCGCGACCTTCATCGGCCAGTTATGGGCGTTCGTCGCGTTCCGCATCTTCGACATGCTCAAGCCGCCGCCGATCCGCTATTTCGAGCGCCGCCTGAAAGGCGGCCTCGGCATCATGGTCGACGACCTGGTCGCAGCGTTCATGACGCTGCTCGTGATCGCCCTGTGGCGCTCCGTCGTCGGCTGACCGATTTCCCGACTCCCGTTTCCCGACGCGCATGCCAACCGATTCCGTCGTCCACCAGCTTGCGATCCGCGCAGGCAACAAGCTGCGTGACGAGCACCTGACGCTCGCCACCGCCGAATCCTGCACCGGCGGCATGATCGCAACCGCGATCACCGACATCTCCGGCAGCAGCCAGTGGTTCGAGCGCGGCTTCGTCACGTACTCGAACCAGGCCAAGATCGACATGATCGGCGTGCCGCCCGACCTGATCGACAAGCACGGCGCCGTCAGCGAGCCCGTCGCGCGCGCGATGGCCGAAGGCGCGCTGCGCAACAGCCGCGCGCAGGTCGCGCTGTCCGTCACCGGCATCGCGGGCCCGGCCGGCGGCAGCGAGAAGAAACCGGTCGGCACCGTGTCGTTCGGCTGGAGCAACCGGCTGCATACCGACGTCGAGACGCTCGTGTTCAAGGGCGACCGCGATCAGATCCGCACGCAGGCGGCCGCGCATGCCCTGCGCGGGCTGCTGAAGCTGCTCGACGAGCGCGAGGGCTGACCGGCCGGGGCACCCGCCGCGCCCCTGCCGGCCCGCTTACTGGATCGCGTCGGGCTTCACGACGATCCAGTTCTTGTCCGCCGTGACCGGCAGGCCGAGCGACTTCTGCCGCGCGGCCGATTCATCCGACCATGCGCGGATCTGCGCCATCTGCTTGTCCTTCTTGTTCACCCACACGCGCACGCCGCCGCGCGCGACGTCGGTCGCGTTCAGCAGCATGTAGCCGTCGGACGTCGGCGTGTCGCCGGCGACGAGCACCGGCTTCTTCCACTGGTCGATCCAGCCGACGATCGAGCCGAGCTTGCCTTCGTACCACGTCATCGGGTTCATCAGGAACGGCGTGATCACCAGGTTGCGGTTCGCGGCCTCGTCGTACTTGCCGGCCTTGATCTGCAACCGGGACGTCGTCAGCGCGCCGGTCGCCGGGTTGCGCAGCAGCGTCGTCACGCCGATCACGTTCTGCGGCTTCACGTTGTAGCCGTACTTCGGGTCGGACAGCACGAGCCGCGCGAGCTCCTCGTGCGCGGCCGTCATCACGTAGACCTCGATCCCGTTCTCGCGCAGCGCGTTGTACAGCTCCTGCATCCCGCGGAAAAAACGCGGCGGGTTCACCGTGCCGTCGGCGACCTTGTCGCCCTGCCAGTAGCGGATCGGGATCGGCTTGCCGTCGGCGAGCATCGCGTCGACGTGGCGCTTCAGGTCGGCCAGCGACTGCCCGGCGAACGCCTGCGCGATCCACGGGTAGCAGACCAGGTCGTCGATCTCGCAGAGCCGGTAGTAATAGCTCGTCAGCGATTCCTTGTAGTCGGCGGAATCCTTGAACGGGATCAGCTTCAGCGACGGGTCGAGCGTGTCGCGCGTCAGCACGCCGCGGTTCTCGAGGTACGGCAGCAGCGACTCCTCGAGGTCGTAGCGGTAGGTCGTGTTGTCGGCGTCGAACACCGCATAGTCGCCGCGATGCGCGTGCGCGGCGATCATCGCGTTCAACGCCTTCGCGCTGTCGGCCGGCCAGTGCGACAGGTCCGCCGCGTGGGCGAAGCTCATGCACAACGACGCGGCAAGCGCGCTCAGAAGACGTCGGGACAGCTTGGGCATGGCATCACTCCCTTTCTTGACAGTTTCGTTACAGACCGATGACAAGCGGGAGCATCGCGCGATTGGCGCGCGGGCATGCAGTGCGGAAACGACGGGAAGTTGCCCGTGCGCGTCAGTGCGGCGGCCGGGAAGGCGGGAAACGGAGGCGGGAAACGGAGGCGTTAAAGCGGAGAACGCGGTGGAAGCGGCACGGGCCCGCGAACGCGGGCCTGCCGGAACCGGCTGCCCGCGCGGGCAGCCGGCGCGAGCCTCGATCAGCGATGCGCGTTGATCGTGTCGCGGGTCTTCTGCGCGGCGAGCGCCGCGGCTTCGGCGAAATCCTCGCCCTTGCTCGCGTACAGGATCGCGCGCGACGAGTTGATCATCATGCCGGTGCCGTCGGCCGTGCGGCCTGCGTTGACGGTCGCCTGCACGTCGCCGCCCTGCGCGCCGATGCCGGGGATCAGCAGCGGCATGTCGCCGACGATCCCGCGCACGATCTCGATTTCCTTCGGGAACGTCGCGCCGACCACGAGGCCGAGCTGGCCGTTCTTCGCGTTCCACTTGTTCGCCGCGAGATCGGCCACGACCTGGTACAGCGGCCGGCCGTTCGTGTCGAGGAACTGCAGGTCGGAGCCGCCCGGGTTCGACGTGCGGCACAGCACGATCACGCCCTTGCCTTCGTGCTCGAAGTACGGCTCGACCGAGTCGTAACCCATGTACGGGTTCACCGTGACGGCGTCCGCGCGATAGCGCTCGAACGCTTCGCGCGCGTACTGCTCGGCCGTGCTGCCGATGTCGCCGCGCTTCGCGTCGAGGATCACGGGCAGGCCCGGATGCTGGAGGTGGATGTGCGCGATCAGGCGCTCGAGCTGGTCTTCCGCGCGATGCGCGGCGAAGTAGGCGATCTGCGGCTTGAACGCGCTCGCGTATTGCGCGGTCGCGTCGACGATCTGCCGGCAGAATTCGAAGATCGCGTCGGGCTGGCCGTCGAACTGCACGGGAAAGCGCGACGGCTCGGGATCGAGGCCGACGCACAGCAGCGAATTCGTGCGCTGCCACGCGGCGCGCAGCGATTCGATGAAACTAAGCGGGGAAGACATGGCGGGTACTCGCGGCAAACCGTTGGTAGACCGCGTATTTTACCCGCGTCGCCGGCGCGCCTCGCGTATCGCGCCATTGCCGCGCGCATCGGCGCGTTCCACGGTGAACGCGAACCGCCGCGTGAGCCGCTCGCCGGGCGCGAGCAGCGTCATCCCGTGCGCGGCCGCGCCGCCCGGCAGGTTCACCGCGTTGATCGGATGATCGACCGGCTCGAAGCAGAAGAAATCCTCGCCGGGCGGGGTATAGAGCACGTACGCATCGGCGTCGGCCGCCACCGTCAGCGACAGTCCGCGGCGCGGCCAGCTCACCGTCGCGTGGCCGCCCCAGCCTGTGAACGCATGATTGACGAGCGTGGCCGGCAGCGGATACGCGACGCCGAACTGCCAGGCCGGCGGCACGCTGACGTGCCGCACCGGCAGGAAATCGGCGCCCGACAGCCACAGCCCGCCGGCGGCCGCGGCCAGTTCGGTCACGTCGTCGCGCACCAGGAACGGATGCACGCCGAGCCCGAACGGCAATCGCGCGCGCCCCGCATTCTCGATCGTCAGCGCGATCGACAGCGTCGTATCGTCGAGCTCGAACGACTGGATCGCGCGGAACGCATACGGCGCACCGGCGGTGCGATCGAGCGACAGCTGCAGCGACGTGGCGGTCGCATCGTCCACCTGCCATGGCGCGAGCCAGCCGTCGCCATGGATCGGCAGCGGCTCGTCGCGGCGGTTGCGCGGCACCGCGACGCTGCGCCCGTCGCATTCGAAACGCGCACCGCCGATGCGGTTCGAGTAAGGCAGCAGCGGGTAGCACGCGAGCTGGTTCGGGTCCGTCGCCGTCTCCGGGTGTTCGCAGCGGCGGAACACCGGCACCAACGCGCCATTGTCGCCGCGCCAGTCGAAGCGCGCGATGCCGCCGCCGAGATGCGGCAGCACGTCGAGCCGCAGCGCCGCGTTCGACAGCGTGACGGCCGCCGCATGCGCGGCGCCGACGCCCTGCGCGAACACGGCCGTCTGCGGGCCGGGGCTGACCGGCTGCGCGGCGGCGGCCAGGCGCGCGCGGCGCGACTGGCTGGTGGACGACGATGCGCGCGAGGACGTGGCGGTCATGATGAACTCCTTTCCTTCGTCGAAGAAACGATGCGGGTCGTGCGAACGGTCAGGCCCAGCCGCCGTCGACGATCACGTCCTGCGCGGTGATCATCCGGCTGTCGTCGGCCGCGAGGAACAGCGCCATCCGCGCGAGATCGGCGGGCAGCAGTTCGGCGTCGATGCACTGGCCGGCCTTGATCGCCGCGCGGCCCGCGTCGTCGAGCCACAGCCGGCGCTGCTTGTCGGTCATCACCCAGCCCGGCACCAGCGAATTCACGCGGATGCCGAACGGGCCGAGGTCACGCGCGAGACCGCGCGTCAGCCCCTGCACGGCCGCCTTCGCCATCACGTAGACGGGATAACCGCCGTTCTTCAGCATCCAGCTGATCGAGCCGAGATTGATGATCGCGCCGCCGCCCTGCTGCTTCATGTCGTCGATCACCGCCTGCGCGGCGAAGAACTGGTGACGCAGGTTCACCGCGATGCCCGCGTCGAACGATTCGGGCGTCACGTCGCCGATCGCGTGGCGCGCGTCGTTCGCCGCGTTGTTCACGAGCACCGCGATCGCGCCGATGCGCGCGCGGATCGCGTCGATCGCATGGCGCAGCGCGCCGACGTCGGTCAGGTCGCACTGGATGAACAGCGGCGCATGGCGTACGTGCGCGAGGCTGTCCGCCAGCGCAGCGCCGGCCGCCGCGTCGAGGTCGACGAACGCGACGCGTGCGCCCTGCAACGCGAAGTGTTCGACGAACGCCGCGCCGATGCCGGTCGCGCCGCCCGTGATCAGCACCGCGCGATCCTCCAGGCTCGGGTACCGTGCATAGCGCGCGTGGCTCGTGGTGTGCGCGTCGTGCGCGGAAGTGTCGATGGTCATGCGGTTCGTCTCCGTCAGGGCAGGCCGGGTCAGTCGCGAACGCCGCGGTTCTTCAGCTGGTCGAGCAGCACGGCCGCGAGCAGGATCGCGCCGCGCACGAGGTACTGGTAGAACGCGTCGATGTTCAGCAGGTTCATCACGTTCTCGACCGTGCCCATGATCAGCACGCCGATCACGACGCCGGAGATCGTCGCGCGGCCGCCCATCAGCGACACGCCGCCGAGCACGCACGCGGAGATCACGTTCAGCTCGAAGCCCTGCGCGGCGTTCGGCTGGCCCGACGTGATGCGCGACGCGAGGATCACGCCCGCGAGCGCCGTTACCGCGCCCTGGATCAAGAAGATGTACACGCGCGTGCGTTCGACGTTGATCCCGGCAAGACGCGACGCCTCGGGGTTGCCGCCGATCGCGAGCGTGTTGCGGCCGTATACCGTCTGGTTCAACAGCACGCCGAACGCGATGAAGCACAGCAGCGTGACCCAGATCGGCAGCGACACGCCGAACAGCGTGAGCCCGCCGAGCGCGATGAACGTATCCGACGACACGCCGACCGCCTGCCCCTTCGACACGATGAAGCCGAGCCCGCGCACGATCTCCATCGTCGCGAGCGTCGTGATCAGCGCGTTGATGCGCAGGTACGCGATCACCGCGCCATTCACGAAGCCGATCGCGGCGCCGGCCGCGACCGCGGCGACGATCGCGACGACCGTGTTGTCGGTCGCGTTCAGCACCATCGCGCACAGCACGCCGGAGAACGCGACGGTCGAACCGATCGACAGGTCGAAGTCGCGCGAGGCCAGACAGAACATCATCGTGCACGCGACCATGCCGATCTGCGAGATCGACAGCGCGAGGCCGAGCATGTTGTCGATCGAGAAGAAGTGATCGACCGTCAGCGACATCGTGATGAACATCACCGCGAAAATCGCGATCAGGCTGTATTCGGTCAGGTGCTGCCACCACTTCTGGCGGTCGCTCTGCTGCGGCACCAGCGCGTCGGCCGTGGGCTTCACGGCGGCGCTGCCGGCGTTTTCGTTGACTTGCATGATTGTGTCTCCTGCTCCTGCATCGCGCGGCCCGTGCCGCGCGTGTTCGATTCGAATGTCGGGGCCTACGTCAGGCCGCCTCGACCGCGCTCGTCTGCGGCAGCGCGAGGCTCAGCACCGCGTGCTCGTTCGCCCGTTCGCGCGGCAGCTCGCCCGCGATCCGGCCTTCGCGCATCACGACGATGCGATCGGACACGCCGAGCACTTCCGGCAGCTCCGACGACACCATCACGATCGCGCAGCCGCGCTCCGCGAGCCGGTAGATCACGTCGTAGATCTCGTGCTTCGCGCCGACGTCGATCCCGCGCGTCGGTTCGTCGAGAATCACGACCTTCAGGTCGGGCTCCGCGAGCCAGCGCGACAGGATCGCCTTCTGCTGGTTGCCGCCCGACAGGAAGCGGATCTTCTGGCGCCGGTTCGGCGTCTTGATCTTGAGCCGCTGGATGAAGCGGTCGGCGGTCTCGCTTTCGGCCTTGCGGTTGATGAACAGCCCCGCGCGCAGCGAATGGCGGCGGCAGCTGATGTTGATGTTCTCCGCCACCGACGCGATCGCGATGATCCCTTCTTCCTTGCGGTCCTCGGGGCACAGCACGATGCCGTGGCGGATCGCGTCGCCGGTGCGCTTCACGTCGATGCGCGCGCCGTCGAGCGTCAGCACGCCCGCGCGCCGGTGATCCGCGCCGTACACGAGCCGCATCAGCTCGCTGCGGCCCGCGCCAACCAGCCCGAAGAAGCCGACGATCTCGCCCGCGCGCACCGAGAAGCTCGCGGGTTCGCGCAGCGCATGGCCGTCGACG
Source organism: Burkholderia sp. AU4i (assembly GCF_000466765.1). Lineage (NCBI taxonomy): Bacteria > Pseudomonadati > Pseudomonadota > Betaproteobacteria > Burkholderiales > Burkholderiaceae > Burkholderia > Burkholderia sp. AU4i. The sequence continues at coordinate 7,234 of NZ_ASSI01000140.1, forward strand.
CCTTCGGCGGAGAACCGCACGTCGCCGAGCGCGCGCGGCGCGTAATGGTAGATGTCCGAAATCTCGCGCCCGACCATCTCGGCAACGAGCCGTTCGCGCGGCACGTCGGCGAGCGATTCGTGCGACGCGATCTTGCGCCCGTCGCGGAAGATCGTGCACGCATTGCAGAGCCGGTAGATCTCGTCCATCCGGTGCGAGATGTAGATCAGCGCGCGGCCCTGCGCGCGCAGGTCGTCGACGAGCTTGAACAGCACCTCGGTCTCGCGATGCGACAGCGAACTGGTCGGTTCGTCGAGCGCGATCACGCGCGCATTGCGCATCAGCGCCTTGCAGATCTCGACCATCTGCCGCTGCGCGATCGACAGCCGCCCGAGCTTCGCATCGGGATCGAGATCGACACCCATCGCCGCGAGCCGCTCGCGCACGTAGCGCTTCGCCTCGCGCTTCCTCACCCAGCCGAACGCATTCGGCAGGCGGCCGAGCAGCAGGTTTTCCGCGACCGTCAGGTCGGGCACGTACTGCAGCTCCTGGTGAATCACCGCGATGCCGGCCGCGATCGACGCGGCCGCATTCGCGAACTGCACGGGCTGGCCGTCGACCAGCACGCTGCCCGCATCGGGCTGGTATTCGCCGCCGAGAATCTTCAGCAGCGTCGACTTGCCCGCGCCGTTCTCGCCCATCAGGCCATGCACCTCGCCCGCATGCACGTCGAACGAGATGCCGTCGAGTGCGCGCACGCCGGGAAATACCTTGCCGATATTGTCAAAACGCAGTGCCGCTGACACGTCGCCTCTCCACTTCCGGAATCGATCGACCGCCGGCCGCCGCATCGCCGCGGCAGCCGGCGGGCCGCTTACTTCGACGCGAGCCCCATCTCGTCGCGCACCTTCGCCACGTTGTCGCGCGTCGCGAGCATGCCCGTCGTCAGCGTCAGCGCCGGCGGTGCCTTGCCCTGCGTGATCCACGCGTACATCAGGTCCGAGGTTTCCTCGCCGTGGCGCTTCGGGCTGATGATCACGGTGCCGTAGAAGCCCGTCGGCTGCGGCTTCTTGAACTCGTTCAGCGCCGAATCGGAGCCGCCGATGCCGATGCCGATCATGTTGTCGGCCTTGAAGCCGCGCCCTTCGGCCGCGCGCACCGCGCCGAGCACGGCCTCGTCGTTCAGGCCGTACGCCACCCAGTGCTTGAACTGCGGGTTCTTCGTGAGCGCGATGTTCGCCGCGTTGAACGCGTTCTCCGTGTCGGTCTTCGCCTGCGGCGCGGCGATCACGTTCGCCTTCGGGAAGCCGGCGGCCACCAGCGCGTCGGTCGCGCCGCTCGTGCGGTCGTGCGCGGTCGGCAGCTGCTCGTAGGTGATGTCGATCGCACCGACATCCTTCATGTCCCAGCCGCGCTTCTTGATCTCGGCCGCGATGCCGTCACCGACCTGCTTGCCGATGTTGTACGCGGAGATCCCCATGTGCGGCACCGACTCGATCGGCTTGCCCGCGCCGTCGACGAGGCGGTCGTCGACCGTCATCATCTTCAGGTTGTGCGACTTCGCCTTCGCGACGATGCCCGGCCCGAGCTTCACGTCGGGCGTGCAGATGATGAAGCCCTGCGCCTTCTGCGCCGACAGGTTGTCGATCGCGCTCATCACCTTTTCGCCGGACGGCGCACCGATCTTCACGAGCGTGAAGCCTTTCGCCTTCGCCGCCATCTCGGCGAACTTCCACTCGTCCTGGAACCACGGCTCTTCCGGCTGCTTCACCAGGAAGCCGATCTTGACCGGATCGGCCGCGTGCGCAACCGGGCTCCCGATCACCACCGCAGCTGCAGCGGCCAGCGTTACTAACGTTCTGCGTTTCATCTCCAGTGTCTCCTTTCTTCATCGAACGGGATGCAGCCGCTTGTTGGTTTCGACGCAGCGTGCGCGCGGCCGTCGCACGTGCGGTCTTTCGAATCGCTACGTCAATCGTGTCAGTCGTGGTACAGCGCCGCACGCCCGCCGTCGACGGTGATGCATGCGGCATTGATGAACGGCGCCTCGTCGGACGCCAGGAACACGGCCGTCATCGCGACCTCCTCGGGCCGGCCGATCCGCTTCATCGGCTGCAGCGCGAGCGTGTCGGCGCGCGCGGCGGCCGGATCGGGCTGCGCGTCCCACCAGTCGCGCGTGAGCTGCGTCTCGATGTAGCCCGGCGCGATCGCGTTCACGCGCACGTTGCGCGCCGCGTATTCGATGCCGAGCGCACGCGTGAGACCGAGCACGCCGTGCTTCGCGACCGGGTACGGAAAGCAGCCCGGGATGATCCTGAATGCATGCGTCGACGCGATGTTCACGATGCTGCCGCGACCGCGTTCGACCATCCCTTCCAGCGCCGCCCGGCAGCCGTGCCACACGCCGTCGAGATCGACCGCGAAGCAGCGGCGCCAGTCGTCGTCGGTCATCGTCAGCGGATCGGCGAACACGTTGATGCCCGCGTTGTTCACGAGCACGTCGAGCGGGCCGAACGCCGCCTCGGTGCGCGCCACGGCATCGCGCACCGCATCCTGGCGCGCGACATCCGCCTGCAGCGCCAGGACGCGCGCGCCGGCGATGTCGTGTGCAATCCCGGCGGCCGTGCGCTGCGCCTGCGGGAGGTCGAGATCGACGAGCGCGACGGCCGCGCCCTCGCGAACGAACGCGCGGGCGATCGCGGCGCCGATGCCTCGGCCCGCGCCCGTCACCATCGCGACCTTGTCCGCGAGGCGGCCCATCATGCGGCTCCGCCGCGCGCCGCGCGCAGGCCGGCCTGGAACGCACGCGCGTTCGCGGCTGTCTCGTCGGCCGGCTGGCCGGGCCGGTACAGCGCCGAACCGAGCCCGAAGCCGTTCGCGCCGGCCGCGAGGAACGGCTGCATGTTGTCGGGTGCGATCCCGCCGACCGGGATCAGCGGCACCGCGCGGTCGATCACCGCGCGCCACGCCTTCACGACGATCACGCCCAACTGCTCGGCCGGGAACATCTTCAGCACGTCCGCACCGTCCGAAAGCGCCGCGAACGCTTCGGTCGGCGTCGCGACACCCGGCGCGCTCGCGAGGCCGCGCTCGCGTGCGCGGCGGATCACGGCCGCATCGCTGTGCGGCATCACGATCAGTGAACCGCCCGCATCCTGCACGCGATCGACGTACTCCGCGCGCAGCACCGTGCCCGCGCCGACGATCGCGTCGTCGGGCAGCGCGCGCCGCAGCGCCGCGATGCTGCCGAACGGGTCCGGCGAATTGAGCGGCACCTCGACGATCCGGAAGCCGGCTTCGTACAGTGCACGGCCGTGGTCGGCCGCTTCGGCGGGCGTGATCCCGCGCAGGATCGCAATCAGCGGACACGCATCGAACGCGCGCATCAGTGCGGCGTGAGGCGTGTACGGCGCGGGTAACGTAAGGTCGGACGGCATCAGGGGTTCCTCTGCAATCGATTCATTGGTCGGCGCAGACGGGCTCGCCGTCCGCGCGCACGAGCCCGGCGCGTGACGCGATCCGCCACAGGCCGCGCTCGGTCGCATGCGCGACGACTCGCGCGTGCGGGTGGCCGAATTCCTGGAGCGCATCGGCGTAGCGCGCGCACAGGCCGTCGTCGCCGATCAGCAGCAGCGGCTGGTGTGCGAGCGCGATGCCGCGCTCCGCGAGCATCGCGTCGAGCGCGTTGAGCTCATGGCCGATCAGCAGGCCGGACAGGTAGTCGCCCTGCGCATCGGGCGCGAGCCGGTCGGTCAGGCCGAGCGTGCGCGTGCTGAAAATCGTCGCGAGCAGCCCCGTGTGCCGCGCGCCGCGCGCGACCGATACGCCGCGCACGAACGCCGCGCGATCGGGCGACGCACCGGCGCGCATCGTGCGGCCGAGGATCGTGTGGTCGCGCAGCACCGCGAACAGCTCGCCGGTCATGAAGGTCTGGAACCGCTCGATCAGCCCGTCCGTCACCCACGCCCATTTCGCATGCGTGCCCGGCAAGCCGATCAGTACCCCTGAACGATCTGCGCCAAGCGTGGGATCGCTCGCGAGTGCGCCGACTATCTGCGTTTCTTCGCCGCGCATCACGTCGGGCAGTTCTCCCGTGGCGATCACGCCCGGCACGATCGAGACCGTCGTACCGCGCAAGGTCGTCACCGTGATGAGGCCCGCGACGAGCGCGTCGGCGCCGGCCGGCACCGCGACATACGGCGCCTCGCGCCAGCCCTGCGCACTGCCGACCATCCCGGCGGCGAGCACCGGCAGGCCGGGCGAGCGGTCGAGCCAGTCGCCGCAGGCTTCCTCGAACACCGCGTCGAACGCGCGCGCGCCGCCGCCCGGCACGTGCATGACGCCCGCTGGGCGGCTGCGCGTGTCGATGAGCGCGCCGTGCGCGTCGTACAGATACGCGCGCAGCGAGGTCGTGCCCCAGTCGAGCGCGATCAGCGACGGGGTAGCGGAGGTAGCGTCCGGAACGGGCCGGGTCGAAGTCGTCATCGTTTGATCCTGCGGGTACCCTGCGGCGGGCTCCAGCCCAGTTCCGCGGAAATGGCTCGCGCTTCGCGCTGCACGAGCGGAATCAGTTCGTCCATCCGGTCGTGCGGCATGTACGGAATCGTGCTCGCCACCGACACCGCCGCGACGACCGCGCCCGATGCGTCACGGATCGGCGCCGCCACGCAGCGGATCGACGCCTCGTTCTCCTCGAGGTCGAACGTATAGCCGCCTGCTGCGTAATGGGCCATGCGCTGCAGGAACGCGCTCGTCTCGGGCCGGTTGTCGGGTTTGAAGTTGACGCCGGCCAGCGCGCGCCGTGCGGCCTCGAACAGCGAGCGCCACAGGTCGGGATCGAGGTCGAGCATCATCGCCTTGCCGATGCCGGTCGACGCGAGCGGCATCCGGTGGCCCACGCGCGAGCGCATCTCGAGGCCGCGCGTACCGGGAATCTTGTCGATGTACAGCACGTCGTCGCCGTCGCGTACGCCGAGATGGATCGTGTCGAGCGTCGCTTCCGCGAGCGCTTCGAGGTGCGGGCGCGCGACCGCGGTGAGCGGCATCTGCTCGAGCGCGATCGTGCCGAGCTCGATCAGCTTCGGGCCGAGCAGGTAGCCGCCCTGCACCTGGCGCAGGTAGCGCGCCTGCACGAGGCTGCTGACGAGACGATGCGTCGTGCTGCGCGTCGTACCGAGTGCGGCGCCGATCGCGCGCATGTCGCGCGCGCCGTTCGCGATCGCCTCGAGGATCGCCAGACCGCGCAGCAGCGTCTGCGTACCGGCCTGCTGGGCAGCGAGATCGAGCGGCGTGCTGGTCGCGCCGATGCTGTCGGTCAGCGACGCATCGTCCGGCGTCGCGCGCCGGGCGTCGAGGGCAAGGGAGTCGGGCATCTTGGTCATGGGGCGGGCTTCTTCAACGGAACCTGTGAAGCCGTTCGCGCGACGCCGGAACTGCGTCCGGCATTGCGTCGAGGCGGCGGTCGATGCACCGAATAAAGCGCCCGGCGAACTTCATGGAAGGTGTCTCCGTGTGCGTCGGGCGCCGCGCGATGCGTGGGTCCGAAGCTGTCGATGTGCTTCGGATTGTAGGAGCGCACGCACTCGTCTCCAATATTTGAATGCGTTGCCCAGATAATGAGAATTCGACGGGAATCCGCAGCAGGCACGCCGTAACGGCCGCGCCATGTGCACGGGGGCGGAACCCGCCGTGTCGCAGGTTCCGCCCCCGTTGGTTCACCGCGCGCCGCGCTTACTGCTGGCTCGTGCTGCGTGCCTGCATGTAGCGCTGTACGTCCGCGAACGACACGCGGCCGTTGCCGCTCGAGTCGATCTGCCGGAAGTGGTTCGCGACATAACCGAGGCCGGCCGCGCGCGCCTGCGATTCGGTGATCGAACCCGTGTTCTGCGAGTCGGCCGCGCTGAACTGCCGCGCGAGCTTGCGCACCACCTGCGCATGCAGCGCGGCGCCCGTCGTCTGCGTGCCGGCGGTCGGCTTGCGCGCGGCCGGCGGCACGTACGGATCGCCGAGCTGCGCCTGGCGCGCGCGCGTCGGCGCGGCGGCGTCGCTCGCCTGCGCGAACGCGGATACGGATGCTGCGGCGCCGACACATGCGAGCGCCGCGGCAACGACGATGAAACGATTCTTCATATCAGGCTCCAGTCTGGAATGAGGTCGTCGACGGCCGGCGCGGCGCCACCGCGGGCGCCTGTCGCCGGCCGGCGCAGCATCAGTGCGCGGCCGCGTTGTAGAAGGTCACGAGGTCGGCTTTCTCCTGCGGACGCGACGTATCGTCGAGATAGACCATGTGTCCGCCCTGATAGTCCCTGATCGTCAGGTTCGGTTGCGTCCCGAGCCGCGCGAGGTCGAGCTCGGTCTGGTAGAACGGCGTCGCGATGTCGTGATACCCGTTCAGCGACAGCACCTTCAGTTGCGGGTTCAGCGCCAGCGCCGCGGCGAGATCGGGGATCGTGTCGGGCATCGCGAGCCCGTCGTGCGTCCAGTCCCACGTGTTGATCGCGTTGCTGCTCAACGAATACGCCGACTGCGCGGTGTACTTCAGCTCGTTCGGCAGGTACTGGCCGATCGTGTCGGTGAACGGCTTCGTGATGAACGAGCTCGACGGATCGCCATCCGCGGCAAGCGGGCTCGACACCGGCACGTTCACGCGCGCGTCGTAGCGGCCGATCAGCGTGCCCGGGATCAGCGACAGCTGGAAGCTGTTGTCGAAGAAGGTCGGGATCACGTTGAAGTCCGCATTCCACAGCGACTGCTTCACGCCGGTCGAATTCACCATCGTCGTGACGAGGGCCGGCGGCGGCGGCGTATGGCTCGCGAGGTACGCGTTCACGGCGGGCGCGTAGCTGCCGGCCGTCAGCAGGCGCATCTGGTCCGCATACTGCGGCAGGTTCGACGGGTTCGGGTTGTCGAGCTGGTAGTACGCACCGACGGTGCCATACGACGGCACGAAACCCGCGCAACTCACCGGGCTCGACCCGTTGTTCGAGTTGCCGATGTAGTCGCTCGCCATGTCGCAGTTCGTGTTGTAGTTCAGGATCGACGACTGCAGCACGATGCCGTCGAGCTTCACGCCGGCCGTCTCGAGCAGGTTCGCGAGCACGTCGGTGCGCGGCGTGCCGTACGATTCGCCGAACAGGTATTTCGGCGATGCGCTGCGCTGGTTCACGGCGAGGTAGCGCGTGACGAAATCGCGGAACGCGCCGCCGTCCTGGTCGACGCCCCAGAACGTTTGGTTCGTGTTCGGCGCGATCGCTTCGGAGAAGCCGGTGCCGATCGCATCGACGAACACGAGGTCGGTCGTGTCGAGCAGGCTTTCCTGGTTGTCGACGAACGGGAACGTCGACGTGTTCGCGTTCGGGTCGCCCGTCTGGATCCGGCGCGGGCCGAACGAGCCGAGGTGCAGCCACACCGATGCCGAGCCGGGGCCGCCGTTGTACAGGAAGGTGACGGGCCGCTTCGCCGCGGGCTGGTTGTCGGCCGTATAGGCGACATAGAAGAACGACGCTTCGGGTGCGCCCGTCTGCGGATTGCGCGCGACGAGGTGGCCGGCCGTGGCCGTGTAGCGGATCGTCTTGCCGTTCAGCGTGATCTGGTGATGCGTGACGGCGGCCTTTTCAACCGCGGCGGAGGCGTCGAGCGACGCGTTCGCGCTCGACGAATAACTGTTCGGATCGTTGTACGCCTTGTCCACCTGACCGGCGGGATCGGCTGAGTTGTCGGCGCCGGCAGCGGCGGACGATGTCACGTCGTCGTTGCAGGCCGTCAGAATCAGCGAAGAAAACACCACTCCCAACAACAGCTTCGCTTTGCTCGCTGGCATCGTTGCTTTCCTTCTCTCGGATGTTTTTTGTATCGAGCAGCCGGATAAGCCGCCCCCCGCCTCGATCGCGGCCGATAAGCCGAGGCGCTGGCCAATATACGCGAGCCCGTCAGCTTTGAAAAATTTTGAAATATTTGGCCGGCGGCCGGTGCGGCGCACACCTTTCAGGAATGCTTCGGTTTGCGAAACGTTGCATTTCACGCACCTTTCACGGACTTTCGCGTTTACCCGGAAATACTAAAAATTCCAGGATTTCGTGCCATATCAGCCAACAAACACGCGTGATCGCGAGCATTGCTCAGCAAAGCGAAATAGACGGATTCGTCTAATGGATGTGACCCGAAATGCGCGCGACACGCATGCGCTGCAGCGCACAAACGGCATGCAAGCGACCCGCGTGCGGCGCACGGGCATCGAAACGGTCAATGTGACGGCGCGCTCGCGCCGTTCACTCCGATTGCGGCAGTTCGGCCGCGCCCATCCGGCGGGCGATGACTGCCGCGCGCTGCGCCTGGTAGGCCGAGCCGCGGTGCGCGTCGAACCAGCGCGGCTTCGGCAGCATCACCGCGAGGCGCGCAGACTGCCACGCGCCGAGCCGGCTCGCGGGAATCCGGTAGTAATAGCGTGCGGCCGCCTCGGCACCGTACACGCCGCGTCCCCACTCGACGGAATTCAGGTAGATCTCGAAGATCCGCTCCTTGTCGAGCACCGTTTCGAGCATCCACGTGATGATGAGCTCCTGCCCCTTGCGGATGTAGCTCTTCTCGCGCGACAGGAACAGGTTGCGCGCGAGCTGCTGCGTGATCGTCGAGCCGCCCGCGACGATCCGGCCGCGCGCCTTGTTCTTCTCCCACGCCTGCAGGATCGCGTCGACGTCGTAGCCGTTGTTGGTCGCGAAGGTCGAGTCTTCCGACGCGATCAGCGCGCGCTTCAGGTTGCGCGAGATCTGGTCGTAAGGCACCCACTGGTGCTGGATCTGCGCGGGCGGCTTGTCGCGCGACAGCCACCACGCGTCGGTGCGCATGAACGCGGTCGAGCCCGGGTTCACGAACGACCACAGCGCGATCTGTACGAGATAGAACAGTTGCGTCGCGAGCCACGCACCCGCGAACACCGATCCCGCATAGACGATCCAGCGCGTCGGGCTCACCGTCCGCGTGTGCTGCGTGCCGCTCACCGCCACCACGTGCCGCGCCCCGTTCAGCTCGCCGCGAGCGCCTGGCGCAGCGCGGCCAGCACCGGCGCGCTGTCCGGCCGCACGCCGCGCCAGATGAAGAACGATTCGGCCGCCTGCTCGACGAGCATCCCGAGCCCGTCGGCGGTGCGCGCGCCGAGCGACGCCGCATGCTGCATGAACACCGTCGGCTGCGCGCCGTACATCATGTCGTACGCGAGCGTGCCCGCGCCGAACGCGGCCGCGTCGCACTCCGGCAGCGCGGCATCGAGGCTGCCGGCCGTCGCGTTGATCACCACGTCATATGGCTCCGCGCGCACGACGTCCGGGCCGCCGCCCGCGAGCGTGCAGCCTGCATCGTGGGCGGCCTGCATGAACTGGCCGACGAGCGCCTCGGCCTTGCTCGCGGTGCGGTTCACGATCGTGATCGACAGCGGCGCGCGGTCGAGCAGCGGCAGCACGACACCGCGCGCCGCACCGCCCGCGCCGAGCAGCAGGATGCGCGCGCCCGCCAGCGACACGCCGAGATTCGCCTCGATGTCGCGCACGAGGCCGACGCCGTCGGTGTTGTCGCCGTGGATACGGCCGTCGGCGTCGATGCGCAGCGTATTCACCGCGCCCGCCGCCGCCGCGCGCGGCGACAGCGTGTCGGCGAGCGCATGCGCCTCGAGCTTGAACGGCACCGTCACGTTCGCGCCGCGACCGCCTTCGGCGACGAAGGCGCGCACGGCGGCTTCAAAGCCGTCGACCGGCGCGAGCCGGTGCGCGTAGTCGACCGGCTCACCCGTCTGCGCGGCGAACTGCGCGTGGATGAACGGCGACTTGCTGTGCGCCACCGGGTTGCCGAACACGACATAGCGGTCGGCGCCGCTCGTCGACGCAGCTGCGGTCATGATGCGCGCCCCTCTTCTTCGGCGTTGCCGCCCGTGGCTTCGCCGCCTTCACCGCCTTCGCCGGCTGCTGCGCCGTCCGCCTCCGCCAGCGCTTCCGCCTCGGTTTCGGCCGTCGCGTCTTCGGCGTCGATCAGCGTGTCGTCGCCGCTTTCGGCGTCATCCTCTTCGTCGGCCGCGTCGCCGCTCGTCACGGTCGGCGCATCGAGCACGTTCAGCAACCGCACCGATGCCTCGATCGTCAGCTCGTCGAGCGACATCACGTCGAGCAGCACGCGCGTGCCGCGCGCATGCACGCCGAGCCCCGGCACGTGCAGCAGCAGCGGAATTTCCTCGAGGCGCACGAGATCGCCCTTCACCACGCTCGCGACGACCTGCTTCTTCTGCTCCTGCGCGAGCCAGCGCAGGCACCAGAAGTACTCCATCCGGCGCTGGTAGTCGGCGTAGGCCGTATACGTGTCGTCGAAGCCCTGCACGACCGCGTACAGGTCGGCGTCCTTCGGCTTGAACGGTGCGGCGAGCTTCGCGGTGACGCCGTGCTGCACGCACGCGAGCAGCTGCCACTGGTTCACGAGGTCGACGTAGCGGCGCAGCGGCGACGTGCTCCATGCGTACTGCGCGACGCCGAGACCTTCGTGCGGCGCGGCCGTCGTCTGCATCCGCGTGCGCTTCGGGCCCGGTGCGCCGAAGCCGCGCTGCGAGCGGTAGATGCCCGGCACCGTGTGATCGTGCAGGAACGCGCCCCACGTCGAGTTCGCGAGGATCGCGAGCTCCGACACGATCAGGTCGAGCGGCGAGCCGCGGCGGCGCGGCGTGATCGTCACGTGCTCGCCTTCGACGTAGAAGTTGTAGTCGGTGTTGCGCTGCACCTCGCGCTTCAGGCCGTAACCCGCGCGCGCGACCTGGCGCTTCTCGAACAGCGCCTGCGCGAGCGGCCACAGCACGGCGATGTCGTCCTTGTGCGGATAGTCGCCGGTGCCGGCCGCGAGCGTCTCTTCGTTGACGAGCTCGTCGAGGTTGTTGTGTCGCAGGTTGTTCTTCACGAACACGAGCTCGGCGCGCGTCTCGTTCGCGACGATCTCCTGCGTTTCGCGGTTGACGATGATGTACAGCGACAGTGCCGGGCGGTAGTCGCCCTCTTTCAGCGTGAACACGTCGACGACGTCGTCCGGCAGCATCGTGATCTTGTCGCCCGGCATGTAGACGGTCGACAGGCGCGTGCGCGCGATCGCGTCGATCGCGTCGCCGCGCACGATGCCGAGCGCCGGCGCCGCGATGTGCACACCGATGCGCACGCGGCCGTCGGCGAGATGCTCGACCGAGAATGCGTCGTCGATTTCGGTCGTCGTGATGTCGTCGATCGAGAACGCCTCGACGTCCGCGCGCGGCAGGTCGTCCGGCAGCGGGCCGACCGTGACGGCCGGAAAGCCCGTGCCGTGCGGGAAGAACTCCGCGAGGAAGCGCGCCTCGTGCAGCGCGCGCGGCGACGCGATGCCGCCGCAGTCGAGCATCAGCCGCGCCGGCGACACGCCGCGCGCACCGGCCGCCGCTTCCATCGCCTTGTATTCGATCGCGTTCTTGTCCGGCCGCGTCAGCAGCCCGAGCACCTTGCCCGCGAACGCTTCCGGCAGCTTGCCGGCCTTCAGCTCCTCTTCGTACTGCGCCTGGACGAGCGCCTGCTGGCGCTTGCGCTCGAGCGACGCGAGCGCCATCTTGAGCTGCTCTTCCGGCGCGCGCTGGTACTGGCCGCGCCCCTTGCGGCGGAAGTAGACGGGCGAGCCGTGCAGTCGCAACACCAGCGCCGCCCGCTCCACCGGGCCGTACGTCGCGCCGAAGTATTCCGCGGCCAGCGCCGTATACGCGAACTCGTCGGCCGGCGCGCATTCCCACAGGAAATCCAGGTCGATCTGCTGCGCGGCCGAGTCGGCTTCCTGCATCAGTTCGCCCGCGGCCGGCTTGTCGAATTCGATCAGCACGTCTTTCGCGCGCACCTTGGCCCGCCGCCCGCCGGGCAACTCGACCTGAAATGCGTCGCCCTGGCGCGACAGCACGCTGCCCGCCTTGAAACTGCCCGATTCCTCGAAGAAAACGTTCACTCAGTACTCTCGTTCAGACTGCCGGGCGCCGCGTCCGCGGCGCCGCTTGATGATGGGAATTCGATCGGCACATGGCCGGATCAAGACGTCTTTCCGTCGCAAAACGCGAGAACGTCGTCGACATAGTCGGCAAATTCGCTGATCCCGTGATCGCTGCCTTCGATCACGCGCGTCTTCGCGCCCGGGTAATGCGCGAGCATCTCGCGGTAATCGAGCACTTCGTCACCGGTCGCCGCGAACAGATAGTAGCGTTCGGCACGCGTGATTGCCGGCACGCGCAGCGCGTCGAGTTCATGCAGGTGATGGCGCTCGACGACGATCGTGCCGCCGCCGTGCCACAGCGGCTGTTCGCCGAGGTGCTGCTCGAGATCGCGCTGCGGCACGATGGCCGGATTCAGCAGCACGGCCTTCCAGCCGTGTTTTTCGGCCAGCCAGGTGGCGTAATAGCCGCCGAGCGAGCTGCCGATGACGGTCACGTCGCGCGCGCCGGCCACCTCGGCTTCCGCGACCGCGATCGCTTCGAGCGGCGACACCGACAGCGACGGGCACCGCCACTCGCCGCTGCGGCCGAGCTCGGCCATGCGCGCGGCGAGCTGGCGCGACTTCTGCGATTCCGGCGATGACCGGAAGCCGTGCAGATACAGGATCACGAGCGGCTCCCGAGCGCATCGAGCAGCTTCTGATGAACGCCGCCGAAGCCGCCGTTGCTCATCACGAGCACGTGATCGCCCGGGCGGGCGGCTGCGACGACGGACTTCACCAGCAGGTGCAGGTCGTCGAACGCGTGTGCGCGATCGCCGAGCGGCGCCAGCGCCTCGGCCAGATTCCAGCCGAGCGCGTCGCGCCCGGCCGGTGCGCCGTAACCGAACACGAGATCGGCGTCGGCCAGGCTCGCCGGCAATTGCGACTTCATCACGCCGAGCTTCATCGTGTTCGAGCGCGGCTCGAGCACGGCGAGAATGCGGGAATTCTGGCGGCCGATGCGTGCACGAAGGCCGGCGATCGTGGTTTCGATCGCGGTCGGATGGTGCGCGAAGTCGTCGTAGACGGTCACGCCGTCCACGCTGCCGCGCACTTCCATGCGGCGCTTCACGTTGCGGAACGCCGCGAGGGACGCGGCGGCCTGCGCGGGCGGCACGCCGACGTGGCGCGCAGCCGCGATCGCCGCGAGCGCGTTCATCCGGTTGTGATCGCCCTGCACCTGCCATGCGACTTCGCCGACGCGTTCCGCGTGCGAATACACCGCGAAACGCTCGTCGACCGGCACGCCGTCCTCGGCCGGCAGCGCCTGCCAGCCGCCGTCGACGCCGAACCGCTCGACCTCGCTCCAGCAGCCGCGCGCCAGCACGCGCTCGAGCGCGTCGGAACGGCCGTTCGTGACGATCCTGCCGACAGCGGGCACGGTGCGCACGAGATGGTGGAATTGCGTCTCGATCGCGGCGAGATCGGGGAAGATGTCGGCGTGATCGAATTCAAGGTTGTTCAGCACCGCGGTGCGCGGCCGGTAGTGGACGAACTTCGAGCGCTTGTCGAAAAACGCCGTATCGTATTCGTCGGCCTCGATCACGAAGAAGCTCGAATCGGTGAGCCGCGCCGACACGCCGAAGTTCAGCGGTACACCGCCGATCAGGAAGCCCGGGTTCAGACCGGAGTCTTCCAGCAGCCACGCGAGCATCGACGACGTGGTCGTCTTGCCGTGCGTGCCCGCGACCGCGAGCACCCACTTGCCGGCGAGCACGTGCTCGCCGAGCCATTGCGGGCCGGATACGTAAGGCAGGCCGCGATCGAGGATCGCCTCCATCAGCGGATTGCCGCGCGTGACGACGTTGCCGATCACGAACAGATCCGGTTTCAGGTCGATCTGCTCGGCGCCGTAGCCCTCGATCAGCGTGATGCCCTGCGCCTCGAGCTGCGTGCTCATCGGCGGATAGACGCCCGCGTCGCAACCCGTCACCGTGTGGCCCGCCTCGCGCGCGAGTACGGCGAGACCGCCCATGAAGGTGCCGCAGATGCCAAGAATGTGGATGTGCATAGATGAATGCTTTCGCGCCGCCGGGCGCCGTCGATTCGGAAAGGATGTGTGTGCGGCGCGCCGGACGGGCCGCGCGGCCGGCGCCCGGCCAACGGCTTTTGCCGCGACACAAAGAGCACTATTGTAACTGACGGCCTGCCGTGCCAGGCGGCCCGAACGATGCGCGCGGGCGGCGCCGGCACGCCTGGCGGCAGGCCGCCGCACCCGCGCTCGGGCGCCGCGGCGATCGAGTATGATTGCCGGATCATGTCTCGCAAACCTCTTGTCGACCCGCGGCGCCTCCGCGAGGAAATTGCCCAGTCCGCCGCCCGCCTGATCGCGGAGGACGGCCTCGACTATGCCGGCGCAAAACGCAAGGCCGCGCGCCAGTTGCTGGGCGACTCGCGCGTTGCCGGCGAATGGCTGCCGGATAACGACCAGATCGAGGAAGAACTGCGCGAATACATCGCCCTGTTCCAGAGCGACACGCAGCCGGACGAACTGCGCCGCCTGCGCGAAGTCGCGCTCGACTGGATGCGCCGGCTCGCCGAGTTCCATCCTTATGTGACGGGTGCCGTGCTGAACGGCACCGCGAACGCGCATTCGGATATCCATTTGCAGGCATTCACCGACAACCCGAAGGACGTCGCGATCTACCTGCTGAACCAGAACGTCCAGTACGACGTGTCCGAGACGCGGCATTTCGCGGGCCGCGCCGACGTCGAGACGCTCAGTTTCCTGTGGCGCCCGCGGCGCGACGTGGATGCGATCGGCATCCATCTCGCGCTCTATGCGAGCGACGACCTGCGCGGCGCGGTCAAGGCCGACGCGCGCGGCCGGGTCGCCCGTGCGGATGCCGCCGCGCTGCGCGCGCTCGTCGAAGCAGGCAAGGCCCCTTCCGAACCGGAATGATTCAACGATGATGATGAAACGCATGTTGGCGCTCGCGGTCGTCGCGGCCGCCGCCGTTGCCGGCGGGCTCGCCGCCGGCCATTGGTTCCGCGGCACCGCCGATGACGGGGTCGCCGTCGCCGCGCCCGCCGCGCAGGGCAGCCCGGTCGAACAGTTGTGGGCGGCCTCCCTGACGGGTGTCGACGGCAAGCCGGCCACGCTGTCCGCCTTCAAGGGCCAGAAGGTCGTCGTCAATTTCTGGGCGTCATGGTGCGGCCCGTGCGTCGAGGAGATGCCGGAGCTCGTCGCGCTGTCGCACCAGTACAAACAGAAGGGCATCCGTTTCATCGGGATCGGCGTCGATTCCGAACAGAACGTGAAGAACTTTCTGCAGAAGGTGAAGGTCGACTATCCCGTCTTCGTCAGCGGTTATGCGGGCGCCGATCTGGCCCGTAATTTCGGGAATACCGCCGGCGCGTTGCCGTTTACGGTCGTCATCGACCAGACCGGCAAGATTCGCGAGACAAAATTGGGACAAATCCAGCCGGCCGAGCTGAAAAAGACGCTCGACGCGCTGTAACCCGCCCGAACGGCGGCCCGGACGTTGTAGGCGATTTGCCCGTCGATCGCCGCAATTTCGCGTGAATTCGCCGCTACTTTGCATGCGCGCCGGTAATTCTTGCAGGTCCCGCGCGCTCGGCCGTTCGGCAAAACTAGACAAATTTCTCTAAATAGCGCTAAAGTTCGCGCAATTCCGCAGAAATAGAAGCGACCATGACACGATTGCTGGTGCTGCACGGCCCCAACCTGAACCTTCTCGGCACCCGGGAACCGGAGGTGTACGGCCGCGTCACGCTCGCACAGATCGATCAGGCGCTTGCCGCGCGTGCCCGGGAAGCCGGCGCCGAACTGTCGTCGTTCCAGAGCAACCATGAAGGCGCGCTGGTCGACCGCATCCAGGCCGCGCGGGAGGAACAGACCGATTTCATCCTGATCAATCCGGCCGCGTATACGCACACGAGCGTCGCGATCCGGGACGCGATCGCCGGCGTTGGCATCCCGTTCGTCGAGGTTCACTTGTCGAACGTGCATCGCCGCGAAGCGTTCAGGCACCACTCCTACTTTTCCGACCAGGCCGAAGGCGTGATCTGCGGGCTCGGCTGGAAAGGTTATCTGTACGCGCTCGAGTACGCGCTGGACAAGCTGCAAGGCACGTCGCGCGGCTGAATTCGCGATCTAGATTCAGCGCCGGCCCCTAACCGGCGCTTTCACGTATTGAAAGGGGAATTCCCGATGGATCTTCGTAAGCTGAAAACTCTGATCGACCTCGTTTCCGAATCCGGCATCTCCGAGCTGGAAGTGACGGAAGGCGAAGGCAAGGTGCGCATCGTCAAGAACGCGCCGCCGGTCTACGTGCAGCCGACGGCTGGGTATGCCCCGCAAGTCAGCGCGCCCGCTCCGTCGGTCGCGCTGCCGACCGAAGGCGCTGCCGCGCCGGCCGCTGGCGGCGCTGCCGCACCGGCTGCCCCGCAGGGCCACGTCGTGACGTCGCCGATGGTCGGCACGTTCTATCGCGCGCCGTCGCCGGGCGCGGACCCGTTCGTCCAGGTGGGCGACACGGTCAAGGAAGGCCAGACGATCTGCATCATCGAAGCGATGAAGCTGCTCAACGAGATCGAGTCGGACAAGGCCGGCGTGATCAAGGAAATCCTCGTCGAGAACGGCCAGGCCGTCGAATACGGCCAGCCGCTTTTCGTGATCGGCTAAATCCGCCGCGCGGCCCGCGGGCCGCGCACCGCCGATGCTCGCCAGGCGCCGTTCGCGCGCCCCTCGAAGAGACGAATACTCGCTATGTTTGAAAAAATCCTCATTGCCAACCGCGGTGAAATCGCGCTGCGCATCCAGCGTGCGTGCCGCGAGCTCGGCGTCAAGACGGTGGTCGTCTACTCGGAAGCCGACAAGGAAGCCAAGTACGTGCGCCTCGCGGACGAAGCCGTCTGTATTGGCCCGGCCCCGTCGAACCTGAGCTACCTGAACATGCCGGCGCTGATCAGCGCCGCGGAAGTCACCGACGCCGAAGCGATCCACCCCGGCTACGGCTTCCTGTCGGAGAACGCCGATTTCGCGGAACGCGTCGAGCAGTCGGGCTTCACGTTCATCGGCCCGCGCCCGGAAACGATCCGCATGATGGGTGACAAGGTCACCGCGAAGCAGACGATGATCAAGACCGGCGTGCCGTGCGTGCCGGGCTCGGAAGGCGCGTTGCCGGACGATCCGAAGGAGATCGTCAAGATTGCGCGCGCGATCGGCTATCCGGTCATCATCAAGGCGGCGGGCGGCGGTGGCGGGCGCGGGATGCGCGTCGTGCACACCGAGGCCGCGCTCGTCAACGCGGTCAACATGACCCGCGAGGAAGCCGGCCGTGCGTTCGGCAACCCGCAGGTGTACATGGAGAAGTTCCTCGAGAACCCGCGCCACATCGAAATCCAGGTGCTGTCCGACGCGTACAAGAACGCGATCTGGCTCGGCGAACGCGATTGCTCGATGCAGCGCCGCCACCAGAAGGTGATCGAGGAAGCGCCGGCGCCCGGCATTCCGCGCCGCCTGATCGACCGCATCGGCGACCGCTGCGCGGACGCCTGCAAGAAGATGGGCTATCTCGGCGCGGGCACGTTCGAATTCCTGTATGAAAACGGCGAGTTCTACTTCATCGAGATGAACACGCGCGTGCAGGTCGAGCATCCGGTATCGGAGCTGATCACGGGCGTCGACATCGTGCAGGAACAGATCCGCATCGCGGCCGGCGAGAAGCTCACGCTGCGCCAGCGCGACATCCAGTTCCGCGGACATGCGATCGAATGCCGGATCAACGCCGAAGATCCGTTCAAGTTCACGCCGTCGCCGGGCCGGATCACGTCGTGGCATACGCCGGGCGGCCCCGGCGTGCGCGTCGATTCGCACGCCTACAATGGCTATTTCGTGCCGCCGAACTATGATTCGATGATCGGCAAGCTGATCACCTACGGCGCGACGCGCGAGCAGGCGATCAGCCGGATGCGCATCGCGCTGTCCGAAATGGTCGTCGAAGGCATCCAGACCAACATCCCGCTGCACCGCGAGCTGATGATCGATTCGAAGTTCGTCGAAGGCGGCACCAGCATCCACTACCTCGAAAACCGGCTCGCCCAGAAGCAGCAGGTCGCACCGGAAGAAGCGTAAGCATGAGCTATCGCGAACTCGTCGTCGAACTGGCCCGTGAGCACGCGGAGGCACTCTCCGACGCGCTGCTCGAACTCGGCGCGCTGTCGGTGTCCGTGGAAGACGCCGACGCCGACACGCCCGACGAACAGCCGCTCTTCGGCGAGCCGGGCCTCGTGCCCGACCGCACCGCGTGGCAGCACTCGCGCGTGGTCGCGCTGCTGGCGGCCGAGCATGAGCCGGCCGTGCTGCTCGCCGCGGCTGCCAACGAGATCGGCATCGCCGAAACGCCGACGTTCGTCGTCCGCGAAGTCGAGGAACAGGACTGGGTGCGACTCACGCAATCGCAGTTCGAGCCGATCCCGATCGGCGAGCGGATCTGGGTCGTGCCGTCGTGGCACGATGCGCCCGATCCCGATGCGCTCGTCCTCGAACTCGATCCGGGCCTCGCGTTCGGCACCGGCAGCCATCCGACCACGCGTCTGTGCATGGAATGGCTCGAGCAGTCGGTGAAACCGGGCCAATCGGTGCTCGACTACGGTTGCGGCTCGGGCATTCTCGCGATCCTCGCGAAGAAATGCGGGGCGAACCCCGTCATCGGCATCGACATCGATCCGCAAGCCGTCGAATCGGCACGGCAGAACAGCGAACGCAACCGTGCGGAAGTCACGTACGGGCTGCCCGATGCGTGCCCGGACGGCGAATTCGACATCGTCGTCGCGAACATCCTGTCGAATCCGCTGAAGCTGATGGCGTCGATGCTCGCATCGAAGGTCAAGCCGGGCGGGCGCATCGCGCTGTCGGGCGTGCTCGCGCGCCAGGCGGACGAAGTCGCGGCCGTCTACGCGCGCTACGTCGACATCTCGGTCTGGCGTGAACACGAAGGTTGGGTATGCCTCGCCGGAACCCGGCGCGAAAGCCATTAGAATAGCGCTGTCCTTCACTCTGGCCAGCAGGCCGCCCGGCTCGACATGCTTCTTGCGACGCGCTGCCCTCATTGCGAAACCGTCTTCCGGCTGCAGCAGGAACAGCTCTCGCTGCATCAAGGGCTCGTGCGCTGCGGGCATTGCCACGAAGTCTTCAACGCATCCGAGTCGCTCGTTCCCGAGCATGCGCAGCAGCCCGAGCCGGCCCTGACCGAACCGGCTGCCGCGCCGGACGAAGGCAACACGCACCATCCGGCCCCGCCGGCCCGGCTGTTCACTGCCGATGCGCCGGCCGGGGCATCTTCCGACACCGATTACAAGCCGGAAGGCTGGGACATGTGGGCGCCGTGGCTCGACGCCGGCGTCGACCCGTCGCTGCAACACAACGTGCAGACCGTGCGCACCGAGCCGCTGATACCGCTCGCCCTTCCGTCCACCGACGCCGGCATCGTTCACTTGTCGGGTACGCCCGCGCCGTTCGCCCCCTCCCCGACCGAGCTGGACACTTCCGCAGCCGTCGCGCAACCAGCCGAATCGCTGCAGACACAAACACCGCGGGATACCGAATCATCGGCCGCGCCCGTCGAGCGCGACCCGCGTGAGCCGCGCTTCGTCGCACACCGCCCGTCGGACGCAGATACCGCTCACGATGCCGCCGAACCCGTCGGCACCGCGCACTTCGCCGTGCCGGACGACGAACGCGCGCCGCGCGAACCGCGTTTTGCATTCGCGCCGGCACCGGCCATCGCCGCGGCCGGATCCGAACCCGACACCGGTACCGACGCAAAAGCACCGCACGACGAGAAACCAGCCGCGGCCGCCAGCGCGCCGGCCGCACCGTTCCCCGCTGCGCTGACCGACGACGATCGTCCCCACTTCGCCGTCACGCGCGAGACGCGCGCCCCGCAGCGGCGCGGAATGCTCGGCGGCTTTTTCGGCGGCCTCGTCGCCGCCGTGCTGGCCGTGCTGCTCGTCGCGCAACTCGCGTGGTGGCAACGCGAAACGCTGATGATCCACTGGCCGGTCACGCAGGGCTGGTTCCGGCAGGCCTGCGCGCCGCTCGGCTGCACGGTCGCGCCGCCGCGCGCGATCGACGGCCTGCGGCTCGACGCGACCGACCTGCGCCAGCTCGACGGCCCGCGCGAGCTCGAGCTGAAGGTACCGCTGACGAACCGCTACCGCGTCGCGCTCGCCTACCCGTCGCTCGAACTGACGCTGCTGGACGACACCAACCACGTGACCGTGCGCCGCGTGCTCGCGCCGCGCGACTACGTGCGCCCGGGCACGCCGATCGACGCCGGGTTGCCGCCCGGCACGACGCAGACGATGGTCGTCCGCCTCGAAACGAACGGCACGCCCGCCTCGAATTTCCGCGTCCAGATCTTCTATCCGTGACGCACCGCGGCGCGCGCATGCGCGCCCGTCTCAACCCGCGCGCCCGAGCGGCGCGCTATTTCGGAGCACGAACATGAGCAAAGTTACGCTGGGTGGCAACCCGATCGATCTCGCCGGCACGTTCCCGGCCGTCGGCGCCCAAGCCGCCGATTTCAAGCTGGTCGGCAAGGACCTCGCCGACCTGTCGCTCGCCAGCTTCGCCGGCAAGCGCAAGGTGCTGAACATCGTGCCGAGCCTCGACACGCCGACCTGCGCGACGTCGACCCGCAAGTTCAACGAAGCAGCATCGTCGCTCGACAACACGGTCGTCGTCGTCGTGTCGGCCGACCTGCCGTTCGCGGCGACGCGCTTCTGCACGACCGAAGGCCTCGAGAACGTCGTGACGGCTTCGACGTTCCGCACCGGCCGCGCATTCGCGAACGCATACGGCGTCGACGTGACGAGCGGCCCGCTGAACGGCCTGACCGCCCGTGCGGTCGTCGTGCTCGACGCGCAGGACAAGGTGATCCACGCGGAACTCGTCGGCGAAATCAAGGACGAGCCGAACTACGATGCAGCACTCGCCGCACTGAAGTAAGCTTTCTTTCGCTTTCCCCTGCCGCGCCGCGCCTTTCGCGCGGCGTTGTCGCGCAGGGTCCCTCATTTCTACAGGAACGCACACCTTGGCTACGTTGATTTGCGGCTCGATCGCCTACGACTCCATCATGACCTTCGAAGGGCGGTTCCGCGAGCACATCCTGCCCGACCAGGTGCACCTCATCAACCTGAGCTTCCTGGTGCCGACGATGCGCCGCGAATTCGGCGGCTGCGCGGGCAACATCGCGTACGCACTGCACCTGCTCGGCGGCGATGCACGCATGATGGGAACGGTGGGCGCGCTCGACGCGCAGCCGTATCTCGACCGCCTCGACCAGCTCGGCCTGCGCCGCGACCACGTTCGCGTGCTGCCCGACACCTATACGGCGCAGGCGATGATCACGACCGATCTCGACAACAACCAGATCGCGGCGTTCCACCCGGGCGCGATGATGCAGTCGCACCTGAACCACGCAGGCGACGCGCCGGACATCAAGCTCGCCATCGTCGGCCCTGACGGCTTCGACGGGATGGTCCAGCACGTGGAAGAACTCGCCAAGGCCGGTGTACCGTTCGTGTTCGATCCGGGCCAGGGCCTGCCGCTGTTCGACGGTGCGACGCTGCGCCGCAGCATTGAACTTGCGACCTATGTAGCGGTCAACGACTACGAGGCCAAGCTGGTGAGCGACAAGACGGGATGGTCCGAAGATGAAATCGCCAGCCGGGTCGACGCCCTCGTCATCACGCGTGGCGAGCATGGCGCGACCATCCGCCACAAGCAGGGTGCGGAGCAGATTCCGGTCGTACCGGCCGAGCACATCGCCGATCCGACCGGCTGCGGCGATGCCTTCCGGGGCGGCCTGCTGTACGGCATCGAGCATGGCCTCGACTGGGCAACCACGGGCCGCCTCGCGAGCCTGATGGGCTCGATCAAGATCGCCCACCAGGGGCCCCAGACTTACGTACTGACGCGCGCCGAGATCGACGCGCGCTTCGAGACTGCATTCGGTTACAGTCTCAAATGAATATTGTGGGAGAGCAAAGATGTTGACGAAAAAGACCCTCACGCTCGCGGCCATGCTGACGGCCTCGCTGACGCTCACCGGTTGCTTCACCGCGCCGGGCTCGGCGGATGTCTATAGCGTCGGCCAGGCGCAGCGCGAACAGACGGTTCGCATGGGCACGGTCGAAAGCGTCCGTGCAGTGCGCATCCAGTCCGACGGCGGCGGCAGTGCGATCGGCACGCTCGGCGGCGGCGCACTCGGTGCGGTGGCAGGCAGCGCGATCGGCGGCGGCAAGGGATCGATCCTGACCGCGATCGCGGGCGGTCTCGTCGGTGCGGTCGCAGGCAACGCGGTTGGCGAAAACCTCAGCACGGCGAACGGTGTCGAAATCACCGTGCGCCTCGACAACGGCGATCTGCGCTCGATCACGCAGGCAGCAAGCGGCGAAGCGTTCCGCGCCGGCGAGCGGGTGCGACTGCTGTCGAGCGGCGGCGTCACGCGCGTCACGCACTAACAGGTACCTCAGCTCGCGGCGCAAGCCGCGGTCGAACGCATGTGCGAAGCTGCACATGCGTTTTTTTTCGTCCGTACTCGCCGCGGCCCGCATACAGGCAGCCGGCATACGGGCACATCGGCAAACACGGACGAAAAAAATCCCGCCACCTAAGCCAGATGGCGGGACTGATTGAGTAGCGCTACTCAACCCACGGACACCATGTGAGTGTCCGGGTGGTACGGCTCAGCCTCGATTACGGACGGCTGCCGGTCGGGAACGGCCATGCCGCTGCCGGGTTGAGCGCGGTCTTCACGCCCGATGCCGGCGCAACCGATGCGGTCGACGCGGTCGTTGCCGGCGCAGCCTTCTTCACGACGGCCTTCTTCGGAGCTGCAGCCTTCTTGGCCGGTGCAGCAGCCTTCTTCGCCGGAGCAGCGGCCTTCTTCGCAGGAGCAGCGGCAGCCTTCTTCGCAGCAGGCGCAGCCTTCTTCGCGGCAGCCTTCTTAGCAGGCGCGGCCTTCTTCGCAGCAGCCTTCTTAGCAGGCGCGGCCTTCTTCGCAGCAGCCTTCTTCGCCGGTGCGGCCTTCTTCGCAGCAGCCTTCTTCGCCGGTGCGGCCTTCTTCGCAGCAACCTTCTTCACTGCGACTTTCTTGGCTGCAACCTTCTTCGCTGCGGCCTTCTTCGCCGGTGCTGCCTTCTTCGCGGCAACCTTCTTCACCGCGACCTTCTTGGCTGCAACCTTCTTCGCTGCGGCCTTCTTCGCCGGTGCTGCCTTCTTCGCGGCAACCTTCTTCACCGCGACCTTCTTCGCAGCAACCTTCTTCACTGCAGCAGCCTTCTTCGCCGGAGCAGCAGCCTTCTTCGCAACGGTCTTCTTGGCAGCAACTTTCTTAGCAGCCGGTTTCTTCTTGGCGGTAGCCATGTTGTTCTCCTTCAGGTTCAGATGAGAGTCAGTTCAAACTACACCCTTCGTCAAAACCCGCTTCCCGCGGACGCTGTTCAGGACGTGCGCTTCGAAGCGGGCTATTCATCGGCGTACGCGGATACCACGCGCTTACGCTAATGAATACGGTATGGCGCGCGTGACCACCCGGCCTCGCGCGCCAAATCAAGTCGGTAGCCGGCGCACCTCGCGCCGCTACCCCTAATCGCTTGATCAAGCGGACCGCCACACGGCCGTCCGCTTTTTCCGGAGGGAAGTTTGCCCATCCCACTGAAGGGTTCGCAAAGTGCCTGTCGTGTCGTTGGGCCGTTAAGGCACCGGGCATGCTTTGCATCAGGCGTTCTTGCTCCTAAACCTTGGGCCGGGGCCGAGAGGCCACCGGCTGCTCACATCATGTGACGGGTTCGCTGCTGCGGGTTATTCCCAGGACAGCGCACCGCCCGTCTGATACTCGATCACACGCGTCTCGAAGAAGTTGCGTTCCTTCTTCAGGTCGATCATCTCGCTCATCCACGGGAACGGGTTTTCCTCGTTCGGGTACAGCGGATCGAGGCCGATCTGCTGGCAACGGCGGTTGCTGATGAAGCGCAGGTAGCTCTTGAACATCGACGCGTTCAAACCCAGCACGCCGCGCGGCATCGTGTCTTCGGCGTAGCGGTATTCGAGTTCGACAGCCTGCTTGAACAGCTCGCGGATCTCGGCGCGGAATTCCGCGGTCCAGAGATGCGGGTTCTCGAGCTTGATCTGGTTGATCAGGTCGATGCCGAAATTGCAGTGCATCGACTCGTCGCGCAGGATGTACTGATATTGCTCTGCAGCACCCGTCATCTTGTTCTGGCGGCCGAGCGCGAGGATCTGCGTGAACCCGACATAGAAGAACAGGCCTTCCATGATGCAGGCGAACACGATCAGCGACTTCAGCAGCTTCTGGTCCGCTTCGAGCGTGCCGGTCTTGAAGGCCGGATCCGTCAGCGTGTGGATGAACGGGATCAGGAATTCGTCCTTCGCGCGGATCGACGTGACCTCGTGGTACGCGTTGAAGATCTCGCCTTCATCGAGACCGAGCGATTCGACAATATATTGGTACGCGTGCGTGTGGATCGCTTCCTCGAACGCCTGGCGCAGCAGGAACTGCCGGCACTCGGGCGCCGTGATGTGGCGGTACGTGCCGAGCACGATGTTGTTCGCCGCGAGCGAATCGGCCGTCACGAAGAAACCGAGGTTGCGCTTCACGATGCGGCGCTCGTCCTCGGTCAGACCGTTCGGGTCCTTCCACAGTGCGATGTCGCGGGACATGTTGATTTCCTGCGGCATCCAGTGGTTCGCGCAACCGGCCAGATACTTTTCCCACGCCCACTTGTACTTGAACGGCACCAGCTGATTCACGTCAGTCTGGCCGTTGATGATGCGCTTGTCGGCGACATTGACCCGCGCTTCCGAACCGCCGGCGGGAACAGCCGATGCTTGCGGCGGCACCGCAAGATCGCCTTCGAAAATGTCACGGACCTGATGGGCGGCAGGCGTTGCAGCCTGCATTCCGACAGCCATCCCGGCGGAGGTGCGCATTGCGTTTTGCTGCGCTCCGCTCGCGGGGGTTACGGCAGTCTTCTCGTCATCCCAGTTGAGCATAAATTCTCACCATCAATTTAGAACGGTTTGTACCATCTTTTCCTGAGCGATAAAAGGGTTCGCTCACGAAAAATCCTTTTTTCGATTCGCGTTGCGACCTCGATACAACACTTTGAGCAACGCATCGTCATTCATGCAGCGCGCGATGTGAGTCGCGCGTGTATCGCGAGGTGCGCTCGACGCATCGAACGCTGATCGAAACGCGACGTCGTCGGGGATGTTTCGATCGCTTGTCACTGCCTGCAACGCAGGTGCCGCGTTACAGATTCCTTATCATTTTTTTAGTTGAGAGCGGCGCACACTTCAACCTCGATCGGTCGTCGTGTGCGCCGCCCTTGCCTGCTTCTCAGGTCAGGCGCACTGCGTTACTGGCACGCTTCGCACTCGTCGAAGCCGGGATCGCCCGGACGCATCGTGCACACCGGACCATCCGCCTCGACCGGCGCGAGTGCCGGCGCTGCGTTGACCGCGCCCGACGACGCATCGCCGCCCGCCGCACCAAAGCCGCCCGCTGCGCCTTGCGCGCCGCCGCTGCTCGAGCCGCCGGTCGGCACTGCGTTCAGTGCGCCGTGCGCGACCGTCGACTTCTCGACGTGCGTCGCCGCCATCGTGCGGAGGTAGTAGGTCGTCTTCAGGCCGCGCAACCATGCGAGCTTGTAGACCTCGTCGAGCTTCTTGCCCGACGCGCCGCCCATGTAGATGTTCAGCGACTGCGCCTGGTCGATCCACTTCTGGCGACGCGATGCCGCTTCGACCAGCCACGTCGGGTCGACTTCGAACGCGGTCGCGTAGATCGCGCGCAGGTCGGCCGGGATGCGGTCGATGCGCGACAGCATGCCGTCGAAGTACTTCAGGTCAGCGACCATCACTTCGTCCCACAGGCCGCGTTCCTTCAGGTCGCGGACGAGGTACTCGTTGACCACCGTGAATTCGCCCGACAGGTTCGACTTCACGTACAGGTTCTGGAAGGTCGGCTCGATACAGGCCGACACGCCGATGATGTTCGAGATCGTCGCCGTCGGCGCGATCGCGACGCAGTTCGAGTTGCGCATGCCGTGTGCGGCGATCCGCGAACGCAGCGACGTCCAGTCGAGCGACTCCGACGTGTCGACCTCGACGTAGCCGCCGCGCGCTTCCGTCAGCAGCTTCAGCGTGTCCTGCGGGAGGATGCCGCGATCCCACAGCGAGCCGCGGTAGCTCGAGTAGCGGCCGCGCTCTTCGGCCAGCTCGGTCGACGCGTAGTACGCGTAGTAGCAGACCGCTTCCATCGAACGATCGGCGAACTCGACCGCCGCTTCCGACGCGTACGGCGTGCGCAGCAGGTGCAGACAGTCCTGGAAGCCCATGATGCCCATGCCGACCGGACGGTGCTTCAGGTTCGAGTTACGCGCCTTCGGCACCGCGTAGTAGTTGATGTCGATCACGTTGTCGAGCATGCGCATCGCGACGCTGATCGTGCGCTTCAGCTTCTCGTGGTCGAGCGCGTAGCTGCCGTCGGCCTGCTTCACCAGGTGGGCGACGAGGTTCACCGAGCCGAGGTTGCACACCGCGATTTCGGTGTCGCTCGTGTTCAGCGTGATTTCCGTGCACAGGTTCGACGAGTGGACGACGCCGACGTGCTGCTGCGGCGAGCGCACGTTGCACGGATCCTTGAACGTGATCCACGGGTGGCCCGTCTCGAACAGCATGCCGAGCATCTTGCGCCAGAGCTGCTGCGCCGGGATCTTCTTGAACAGCTTGATCTCGCCGCGCGCGACCTTCTCTTCGTAAGCCGTGTAAGCCTTCTCGAAATCGGCGCCGAACTTGTCGTGCAGGTCCGGGCAGGTCGACGGCGAGAACAGCGTCCAGTCGGCGCCTTCCATCACGCGCTTCATGAACAGGTCGGGAATCCAGTTCGCCGTGTTCATGTCGTGCGTACGGCGGCGGTCGTCGCCGGTGTTCTTGCGCAGTTCGAGGAATTCCTCGATGTCGAGGTGCCACGATTCGAGGTACGCGCAGACCGCGCCCTTGCGCTTGCCGCCCTGGTTGACCGCGACGGCCGTGTCGTTCACGACCTTCAGGAACGGGACTACGCCTTGCGACTTGCCGTTCGTGCCCTTGATATGCGAGCCGAGTGCACGCACGCGCGTCCAGTCGTTGCCCAGGCCGCCGGCGAACTTCGACAGCAGTGCGTTTTCCTTCAGCGCTTCATAGATGCCGTCGAGATCGTCCGCGACCGTCGTCAGGTAGCACGACGACAGCTGCGAGCGGTGCGTGCCCGAGTTGAACAGCGTCGGCGTCGAGCTCATGAAGTCGAAGCTCGACAGCACGTTGTAGAACTCGATCGCGCGCGTCTCGCGGTCGATCTCGTTCAGCGACAGGCCCATCGCGACGCGCATGAAGAATGCCTGCGGCATTTCGATGCGGGTGCCGTCGACGTGCAGGAAGTAACGGTCGTACAGCGTCTGCAGGCCGAGGTAGCCGAACTGCAGGTCGCGGTTCGCGTCGAGCGCTTCGCCGAGGCGCTTCAGGTCGAACTGCAGCAGCTTGTCGTCGAGCAGGCCGGCGTCGACGCCGCGCTTCAGGAACTGCGGGAAGTATTCCGCGTAACGGGCCGGCATCTCGGCCTGGACGACTTCCTCGCCGAGGATCTCGCGACGGATCGTGTGCAGCAGGATGCGGGCCGTGACCTGGCTGTATGCCGGGTCCTTCTCGATCATCGTGCGCGCCGCGAGGATCGCCGAGTCGTAGACCTGGCTCATCGGCACGCCGTCGTACAGGTTCTTCACCGTTTCGGCGACGATCGGGTCAGGGTTAACCGCAGCGCCGAGGCCGTCGCATGCCGACACGATCAGCGCGCGCAGCGCGTTCAGGTCGAGCGGACGCGTGACGCCGTTGTCGACGACGTTGATGCCGGTGCTCGACTCGCCGCCCGCTGCCGCTGCTTCCTCGCCCGCATGCTGGCGCTCGAGGTGACGCTTCTCGCGATACAGCACGTACGCACGCGCGACGTTGTGTTCGCCGCCGCGCATCAGCGCGAGTTCGACCTGGTCCTGGATGTCTTCGATATGGAACGTACCGCCGTTCGGGCGGCTGCGCACGAGCGCGCGCACGACGTTGTGCGTCAGCTGTTCGACCTGCTCGCGCACGCGCGCCGAAGCCGCGCCCTGCCCGCCGTTGACGGCCAGGAAAGCCTTCGTCACCGCGATCGCGATCTTCGAAGGTTCGAACGATACGACGCTGCCGTTGCGGCGGATCACCTTGTAGTCGGCGAACGTGGCCTGCGGCGCGAGCGCCTTCGCGCCCTGTTCGGTCCCGCCGAGCGGACGGCTCGAGGCGCTCTCGTACTGGGACGTCGCGTTGTCGGTGGTTTGCATGTGCAAAGCTCCTGGTGTTGGATGGTGCGGAGAGAACCGCGGATTAAAACGAACGCTGCGCAACGCGGTGCGCGAGCGGTAAGAGGCGAGCGATGCGCCGGGGAAGCCGGTTCGGTCGATGCGCGACAACCGAGCCGGTCGTGTGCTTCGTCATGTATCCCCTGCCCCGTCGAAGTTCGCTGCGCTGATCGCGACGCCTGGACCGCCCGGCCTGACGCGCCGCCCTGAGAACCCTGTCCGCCGGCGTTGGCCGCCGGCCGGTGCCGCTCGGGTTTCCCCTGCGACACACACTATATCTAGTGCAGAACCGCTCAACTGGCACCAAGTATAGTGGACATTCGGAGGACGTCCAAACGGATAATTTGCGGTGGAGGTCTTGACATCGCTCACGCGCAGACACGACAAGGCATTGGTCGGAGAAAAAACTTTCTCCGGTCAAAAAACCCCGCGATCAGTGCTGACGGAAAGGAAAGTATTCGGCGGAAAACCCGGCATCGCTCGCGAAGCGTTGCCAATCGAAATGCGGGCCCGGGTCGGTCTTGCGGCCCGGCGCGACGTCCGAGTGCCCCGCGAATGCGTCGACCGGGTAGCGTGCGGCGAGCGCGCGGGAGAGTGCGGCGAGCGTCGCGTACTGCGCGTCGTCGAACGGCACGTCGTCCGCGCCCTCGAGCTCGATGCCGATGGAGAAGTCGTTGCAGCGCGGCCGGCCGAAGAATTCGGACGAGCCCGCGTGCCACGCGCGCTCGTCGCACGACACGAACTGCACGAGTTCGCCGCTGCGGCGGATCAGGAAGTGCGCGGACACGCGCACGCCGCGCAGGTGGCTCTGGTAATAAGGGTGCGCATCGCAGTCGAGGCGATTCAGGAACAGCGCCTCGATCGCGTCGCCGCCGAACTCGCCGGGCGGCAAGCTGATGTTGTGGACGACGACGAGCGTCGGCACCGCGCCCGCGGGCCGCACCTCGTAATTCGGCGACGGCGCGTGACGCGCTTCACGCACCCAGCCGTGTGCATCGACCGACAGTCGTGCTGCGTCGTTCATCGGGCGTCGTGGCCGCTCGCGCGTGCACCGTGGCGCTGCGCGTGCTCGGTGCTGCAGAAGTATTCGCCGCCCGCGACGACGGCATCGCCCTTCGGCGCATGCACGCCGCATTCGGCGCAGCGCACCATCGGCTCGGGCAGCGAGCGGGCGGCGTCGCCGTTCGGCCGCGCAGCCCCGGGGCCGCCGGTGCCGGGCGCGCCGTCGTAACCGGCGCCGCGGCCGGTGCGCGCCTGCGCGTGCTCCTG
>NZ_ASSI01000141.1:0-14254 GCF_000466765.1 Burkholderia sp. AU4i
CGGATACCACGGGCTGTCGTCGCGTTCGAGCAGCCAGCGCCAGTCCGGCACGCGCGGCAGCATCACCCACACGGGGCGTCCGAGCGCACCGGCCAGGTGCACGACCGACGTATCGACGGCGATCACCAGATCGAGCGTGTCGACGAGCGCGGCCGTTTCCGCGAAATCCTTCAGCTCGGCCTCGAACGACAGCACGCCGCTTGCCTCGAAAGCTTCGGCGTCACGCGGGCGCACGCCGACCTGCAGGCTCACGAACGTCGCATCGAGCGCGACGAGCGGCGCGAGCGCGGCGAACGTCATCGACCGGTTTTCGTCGTTCGCATGAACCGGATTGCCCGACCACGCGAGCCCCACGCGCATTCGTCGCGGCGGAGCGGCCGCGTCGAGCCGTTCGACCCATGCGGCGCGCCGTTGCGGGTCGGCATGCAGGTACGGCACGTCGGCCGGCACCGTGTCGAGCGTCGTGCGGAACGCGAACGGCAGGCTCATCAGCGGGCAATGCAAATCGAACGCTGGCGCAGGCTGTCCGTCGGCGACGACGCGGCTCACGCCGCGCAGCGTCCCGAGCAGGTCGGCCAGCGCGGCCGGCGCGTCGACCACCACGGTCGCGCCGCGCTCGTGCGCGAGGCTCGCGTAGCGGCAGAACTGCAGCGTGTCGCCGAATCCCTGCTCCGCATGCAGCAGCAGCGTGCGGCCGGCGAGCGGTTCGTCGCCAGTCCATTGCGGGCGGTCCGCATGACGCCGATGCAGCGTCACGTCGGCGGCATCCCAGCGCGCTTCATGCTGCCGCCAGCCGGCGTCGAAGTCGCCCGTCACCAGACGGCAGAACGCCTCCGACCGGCGCGCGACGCCGTGATTCGGGTCGCGCCGGCTCGCCAGCGCGAAATCGGCAAGCGCGGCTTCATGGTCGCCGAGTTGCTGCCGTGCCACCGCGCGCGCGTAGATCTCCTGCGCCGTCCGGCCCGGCGCGCTGACGGCCGCCGCGTAACTCGCGAGCGCATCGTCGCAGCGGCCGAGCAGTTGCAGCGCGATCGCGCGATTGCACAGCACTTCCGCGTGCAGGCCGCGTGCTTCGAGCGCACGGTCGTAATGCGCGAGCGCTTCGTCGAACGCACCGAGCGCCCGCAGCGCGCCGGCCCGGTTGCGCAGCGCGTCGAAATCCGCCGGTGCGCGCGCGAGGGCTTCGCCATATGCGTGTGCGGCTTCCTCGTGCCGCCGCAGCCCGAGCAGCGCGTTGCCGCGGCCGACCCACGCGCCGACGTTGTCGCGGTCGCGCGCCAGCAGCCGGTCGCTACGCTTCAGCAATTCGTCACGCAGATGCAGCAAGTCGAGCGCGACACAACTCACGAACAGCAGTTGCATGTCGTCCGGCATCCGCGCGAGCGCTTCGTCGAGACACGCCAGCGCTTCGGCCGGACGCCCCAGTTCGATCAGCGTATAGGCGCACGCGTAGACGAGATCGGGCGTCTTGCCGCGCACCACCATCGCAAGCTGAAAGCAATGCAGCGCCTCGTTGCCGCGGCCGAGCGCACGCAACGCATGGCCGCGTTCGGCGAGCGCCGCCGGGTCGTCCGGCGCGATCCGCAGCGCGCGCTCGATGCTGATCAGCGCGTCGGCGGGCCGGCCGAGCGCGCGCAATGCCTCGCCGCGCCGCACCCACGACACCGCGCGGCCCGGCTCGCGCGTCAGCGCAAGATCGTAGGCGCCGACCGCTTCGCCGTGCCGGCCGAGCGCATGCAGCGCGTCGCCACGCGCCGCGTAGGCCTGCGCATGGCCGGGATCGCGCTCGAGCGCCTGCGCAGCCGCGTTCAGCGCTTCACGATGACGGCCCGTGCCGCTCAACGCCTGCGCATGATTCACGAAATTCCACGGGTGATTCAGCCCGGACTGCATCGATCGCGCGATCAGCGGCTCCGCGCGCACGGCGTCGCCAAGCTGAAGATGCACGAACCCGAGCAGATGCAGCGCCTCGACGTGATCGGGCATCATCGCCAGCACACCCTCGTAGAGCCGTCTCGCGCTCGCGTAGTCGCGTTGCTCGAGTCGTGCGCGCGCATTGCGCAGGGCATCGTCGACGGCGGCCCGCAGCGGCGCGGCACCCGCGCCGAACGCCGGTGCCTGCGCCGTGCTCATCGCGACGCTCCCGCCACCAGCGCCGGCAGCGCGTCGCGCAGCCGCTCGACGACGGGCGCCCACTGTCCGCCTTCCGGCTGGCGAAACAGTCGCGCACCCGGATACCACGGGCTGTCGTCGCGATCGAGCAGCCAGCGGAAGTCGGGCGTGTGCGGCAGCATCACCGCGAGCGGCCGGCCGAGCGCGCCCGCCAGGTGCGCGACCGACGTATCGACGCTGATCACCGCATCCATTGCCTCGGTCAGCGCGGCCGTTTCCGCGAAATCCGTCAGCTCGTCGCCGACGAAGCGGATCGGGCTCGCATCGAGCACCGGACGATCCTCGTCGCGGATCACCTTCTGCAAACTGATCCATTCGTAGCGGTCGTCGAGCAGCGGCAACAGGTCGGCGAGCGTGATCGAGCGGTTCCGGTCGTTCAGGTGCAGCGGGTTGCCGGACCACACGAGGCCGATGCGCGGCCGGTCGCTCTCCCCCAGCCGAGCGCGCCAGTGCTCGACTCGTGCGGGATCGGCGCGCAGGTACGGCCCGCCCGCCGGAATCGACGACAGGTCGGTGCAGAATTCGAGCGGCAGGCTCAACAACGGGCAATGCAGGTCGAACGGCGGCAGCGGGTCGCCGCGCGCGACGAGCACGTCGATGCCGTCGAGCGTCGCGAACAGCGCCTTCAGCTCGACCGGCGCCTCGACCACGACGCGTGCGCCGAGCGCCTTCACGAGCGGCACGTAGCGGCAGAACTGCAACGTGTCGCCGAGCCCCTGCTCCGGATACAGCAGGATCGTCTGCCCGTCGAGCGGCATGCCGTGCGTCCAGCGCGGCTGCGCGAAATCGCGCCGGCTGCCGTCGAGCTGGCTGTCGCGCCAGCGCCATTCGTATTCGGCCCAGCCGGCCTCGAAGTCGCCGATCGACAGGCACAGAAACGCGCGCATGCAGTGCGCCAGCGCATAGTCGGGATCGATGTCGATCGCTTCCGCATACGCGTGCAGCGCATCGTCGTGCCGCCGAAGCGCGCGCAACGCGCTGCCGCGATGGAAGTGGGCGAGCTTGTCGCGCGGCGTCGCGGCGATCACGCGGGCGAGATCGTCGAGCGCGTCGTCGTAGCGGTGCGTTTCGAGTCGAACACGCGCACGCGTGAACGATGCGGGCGCATAGTGCGGATCGATCGCCAGCGCGCGGTCGCACATGTCGTGCGCATCGTCGTGACGGGCCACCTGCATCAGCGCGCTCGCGTAGTTGCACAGCACGCCCGTGCTGCCGGGCTCGACTTCGAGCGCGCGCGCATAGCTGTCGACCGCATCCGCGAAGCGGCCCAG
The DNA here is from genome assembly GCF_000466765.1 of Burkholderia sp. AU4i. Classification (NCBI taxonomy): domain Bacteria; kingdom Pseudomonadati; phylum Pseudomonadota; class Betaproteobacteria; order Burkholderiales; family Burkholderiaceae; genus Burkholderia; species Burkholderia sp. AU4i. Next base: position 3,444 of record NZ_ASSI01000141.1, read on the forward strand.
ATGGCTCGCCGCGTTGCCGCGATTGGCGAGCGAGCGCGCATGGCGCGGATCGATCGCAAGCGCGCGGTCGCAACGCATCAACGCCTCTTCGTGTCGGCCGAGCTGTTCGAGCGCGACCGAGCTGTTGAAAATCGCATCGACGAACGTCGGGCTCGCCGCGATCGCCGCGTTGAAATCCGCCAGCGCATGTTCGGGGTCGTGCAGGTCGAGATACGCGACGCCGCGCAGAAACAGCGCATCGGCGCTACCCGGCCGCAGCGCGAGCGCGTGACCATAGCTGTCCGCTGCATCGCGGAAGCGGCCGAGATCACGCAGCGCAAGCCCGCGCGCGCGCATCGCGTCGAACGTGCGGCCCGCGAGTGCGATCGCACGATCGCAATCGGCGAGCGCATCGCCGGCTCGGCCGAGTGCGCGCAGCATGTCGCTGCGCTTCACGTAACCGTCAGCGAACCCGGGCGTCAGTTCGAGGAGGCGATCGTAGACCGCGCATGCTTCGTCGTATCGCGCGAGTTGCGCAAGCAGCCCGGCCCGCTGAAACAGCACGCGCTGATGCAGGGGATTGATCGCGAGCGCCTCGTCGAGCCGCGCGAGCGCATCGTGCTCGCGCCCGAGCCCGGCCAGCACCGCCGAGTAGTTCGCGAGCGCGAGCGGCACCGGCTGGCGCTCGACCGAGCGCCGCATCAGCGGCTCGGCATCGTCGAGGCGCCCCTGCTGGAACCGTACCGCGCCGAGCAGATGCAGCGCCTCCGGATGCTCGGGATCGAGCGCCAGCAACTCGGCATAGGCATGCTCCGCATGCTGCAGCGCGCCCTCATGATGCGCCTTGCGCGCGCGCAAGAGCAGCCGTTCGAGCTGCATGGTGTCGGGCGGGCGGCGATCCGGCGCGACCGGCGCGCTCGCAAGTGTCGTCCCTTCCCCGTTCGGTGTCATCGTGTGGCCCCCACTGGTCGCTGTTCGTATCGCGTGTCGTGTCTAACGTGTCATCGGTTCGAGCGCGGCACGCACCGCGTCGATCGCATCGGCCCAGTTGCCGGGTGCCGGCTGGCGAAACAGCCGCGCGGACGGATACCACGGGCTATCGTCGCGCCGGCGCATCCAGCACCACGCCGGCGGGTCGGGCAGCAGCACCCACACGCGCGCGCCCAGCGCCCCCGCCAGATGCGCGACCGCGGAATCGGCCGCGATCACGAGATCCAGCGCGCCGATCAACGCGGCCCTGTCCGCGAAATCGCCGAGTTCGTCGTCGACGCGAGATACCGGCGCATCCGCCAGCCGCGCGGCGTCGCGCTCATGCAGCGGTTGCTGCAGGCTGATCCAGTCGACGTTCAGATCGAACAGCGGCGCGAGTTGCGCGAAATCGATCGACCGGCCGGCGTCATCGGGTCGTGTCGACTCGCTCGCCCACGCGAGTCCGACGCGCAGCCTGCGCCGTTCGCCGAGCAGCGTGTCCCACTGGCGCGTTCGCTGCGGGTCCGCGTGCAGGTACGCGGCAGTATTGGGAATGGTGTCCGCTTCTGTGCGGAACACGTGCGGCAGGCTCGGCAGCGGCACATGGCAATCGAAGGCGGGCAGCGGCTCGCCACGCGCAATCACGCGGGCCGCACCGGTGAGCGACGCCATCAGCACGCGCAACGACGGCTGCACCTCGAGCACCACTTGCGCGCCGCGCGCCGCGACGAGCGGGACATAACGGCAGAACTGCAGCGTGTCGTCGATGCCCGGTTCCGCATGAATCAGGATCGTCTTGCCATCGAGCGGTTCGTCGCCCCGCCATACGGGCTGCGTGAACGGCCGTGCATGGCGCGCGAGCCGCGGATCGTGTAACCGCCATTCGTAGCCGCGCCAGCCGCGCGTGAAATCGCCTTCCGCCAGGTGCAGCGCTGCCCGCGCGCAATGTGCGGCGGCGAAGTCGGGTTGCAGCGCGAGCGCGCGATCGTAGGCGGTGAATGCTTCCTCGACCTTCCCCGTTTCGCCAAGCACGTTGCCGCGGGCCAGCCAGTTCGTCGCAAGATCGGGGCGCAGCTCGAGCGCCCGATCGAGCGACGCGATCGCTTCTTCGTAACGATGCAGGTCACGCAGCACCGTGCCGCGGTTCGCCCACGCTTCAGCAAACCGCTCGTCGAGTGCCAGCGCGGCGTCATAGCTCGCGAGCGCCGCATCGAAGCGCTGCAGGTCACGCAGCACGGTGCCGCGATTGCACAGCGTGTCGGGCGAGCGCGGATCGATGACGAGCGACCGGTCATGGCTGTCGAGCGCATCGTCGTGGCGCCCGAGTTGCAGCAGCGCATTGCCCCGGCTCGCGAGCGCCCGAGCGTGATCCGGATCGAGCGCCAGCACACGTTCGCAACGCGCAAGCGCCTCGTCCGCACGGCCGAGCCGTTCGAGCACGGCCGCGCTGTCGCAGAGCGCGTCGAGCCGCGCGGGATCGGCCGCGAGTGCGTCGTTGAAGGCGGCAAGCGCTTCGTTGAGGCGGTCGAGCTCGGCAAGCGTACGGCCGCGCTCGGCCATGATCGCGACGATGCCCGGGCGGATTGCGTTCGCGCGATCGAAGCAATGCAGCGCATCGGCCGCGCGCCGCAACGCGCGCAGCACGAGGCCGCGGTTGAACCACGATTCGAACGATTGAGGATCGACCATCAGCGCGCGGTCGTAGGTGTCGAGTGCGTCGTCGAGGCGGCCGAGCGCGCGCAGCGCGCCGCCGCGATTGCAGAGCGCGTCGAGCACGAGCGGCGACACCGCCAGTGCACGGTCGAACGACGCCAGTGCGTCGTCGTAGCGGCACAGGCCGATCAACGTATTGCCGTGGCGCACGAGCGTCTGCACGTCGTCGGGCGCCGCGCGCAGCGCGTTCGCGAAATGGCCGAGCGCTTCGTCGACGCGGCCGCGCTCGCCGACGATCGCCCCGAGATCCGACAATGCGCGCACGTCGGGGGCGATCGCAACCGACTGGCGCAGCAGCGCTTCGGCCTGATCGGCCGCACCGCGCTGGAATTGCAGCACGCCGTACAGATGCAGCGCCTGCGGATGATCGGGCTCCTTCGCGAGCACCGCGAGGTATTCCCGTGCCGCGTCGTCGAAGCGACCGGCGCCATGCCACTGCTGTGCGCGGCCCAGAATCGCCGCCGCTTGCCATTGCCCGCGCGCGTCGTGTCCCGACGCGCCCGCGTGTGCATCATGCCGGTGCTCGACCGTCACGTTCGCCCCCTTCCCGTTTGCCGACGCCGCCGCTGAACCGGCCGATGGAACCGGTCGCGGCGGTCATGCTCGTCACGAGACTAACGGACGGCCAATAACAGACGTATGACGAAAGTTACGGACCATTTTGTCCGGGGGACGGAACGGCTTTCGGGGCCTCGCCGCGTACGCCGGACGGCATCGCGCTTACTGTCCGATCGGGATCGTCCGCACGTATTCGACCGCCGGCGCGCCCATCGTGACCGAGAAGCGCACCCCGCGCGGCACCGGCACGCCGATCGACGTCGAGTTGCTGATGCCGTGCTGCGCGAGAAACTGCGCATAAGACTGTTCGATGTCAGCCTGGCTCGTCGTCCAGCCGCCGGGCGGGATCCATACGGACACCTGCATCGAGCGCGCATCATTGCTGACCACGACGCGCACGAGCGCATCCATGTGATGCAGCGCGTCGTCGACTTCGGCAAGCGACGCAAGCGGCTGCGACGCGCTGCGCACGAGTTCGCGCCCCTTGAGCTGGTAGCGCACGACCTGCATCTGCGTCGGTCCGCCGCCGACGCCGAGATGACGCACCATCACGAGTTCGCCCGGACGAATGCGCAGCGGCGGCCCGAACACTTCGTCGGGCGTGACGAGGTTCGTCAGGTCGAACTGCAGTTGAGAGAAGTAGCGGCCGAGCAGACGCGTTTGCGCCAGATTCGACGCGATATCGTCGCGGCCGCGGATCGTCGCATCGAGGCCGCGCCACGACAGCAGCGCGATCACGGCGAGCAGCGTGATCGCGACCAGCATCTCGATCAGCGTGAAGCCTCGGGCACGCGCCGTCGCGCGCGGGTTAGCGGCGCGCTTCATTCTGGATCACCGTGACGACCTCGGCGAGCACGTTGCGGCTCGACGCGGACGGATACACGCTCACGGTCACGCGCCGCACGAGCGGGCTCGGCATCGCGGCCACGGACTGGCGGCACACGAACCGGTACCGGCCCTGCGGGCATGCAAACGTGTTCGTGCCGACGGAAGGCCAGGTCGAGGCGATGCGGATCTCGCCGAGCGCGTTGTCGGCGCTCCATAACGCGAGCAGGCGCATGCGCGCCATGTCGGTATCCGACGCGAGCGCGCCGATCGCGCGCATCACGGCACCCAGCGCCACCGCGACGATCGCCAGCGCGATCAGCACCTCGATCAGCGTGAATCCCCGTTGCGGCGCCCGCGCCGTGCGCGATCCGCCGCGCGCATGGCGGTTGTAGTCGGTTCTGTCGTCGCACATGACCTGCATTCTTGTCGATGGGTCGTCGTCCGGCGTCCGGTATGCCGATCGCGGCTCACAGCCGCATCGCCGGCGCGACGGACGCCGTGCACGGACATTAAGCGCGGCGTATGGCACACGCGTGTCGAATGGTACGGACCATTTGGCGCGGGCAGCCCGGACGGACGGGCGCCCGGGCGCGCCGCCTCCGCTATCGCGCGACGGGCACGGCACAACGCGGCCCGGCGGGCGGGCAAACGGATGGAAAACGGGAAGCGATCGAAAGAAACACCCGGCAACGGGTGGTGAGCGGTGAAGGCGATCCTCGGGCGGGATCGACGCGACGGCGTCAGGCGGTCACGGCGGCGTCATACGCGGCGCGGGCAAGCTGGCCGGCGGCATAAGCCTCGGCCTCGCCGCGAAAGCCTTCCCGGCTGAACGCAACGACTTTCACGCCAACGCCGGTCGCCCGCTTCACCGTCAGCGCCCATTGCCATCCGCCGTCTTGTTCAAAGACGTGCAGCGAGGGTTCGAAGGAAGGGTCGATTACGGTCACGCGTTTTACTCCTGCCCCCTTGCGCGCCGCATCGGCGACGCTCGGGGCATGTCGAAAGGGTCGCGCCGGGATACGACGCGCTTCTGCCATTCGACAGTCTAGTCAAGGATTGTTGCGACGCACCATCAGAGGTTTCACTCATCTATCGGTACCGGGCGGTCGATCGAATTTGCCTGAAATCCATATGGGACGGGTCTCAGCGCCGATCGATCGCACACGGTTCGGTACTCATGCGGCAACGTGCCGCATGCTCGACCGCTTGCCTGCATCGGTCGCCCGCGGCTCGCAAAATCGGGGCGCGAATCGCCCGGCGATCCGGGCACCTCGGCGACGAGGATCGTTACCGGCCCGTACCCGCCGGCATCACGCGCCGGAACGTCAGGTTCACGCGCTCGCCCTGCACGTCCGGCGCCTTCGGCACGCGATGCTGCCATTCGGCCTGCGTGCGTCCGCGCATCACGAGCAGGCTGCCGTGCACGAGGCGATACGCATGCGTGACACCGGTCGCGCGATGGCGCAGGTCGAACACGCGCATCGCACCGAGGCTCACCGACGCGATCACCGGCGCATCGCCAAGCTCGGGCTCGTTGTCCGCGTGCCAGCCGAGGCTGTCGAGCCCGTTGCGGTAGCGATTGAGCAGCACGCTGTTGAAACGCGCGCCGCACGCCGCCTCGACCGCGCGCTTCAGGTCGAGCACGGCCGGCGTCCACGGCGCCGGCACGTTGCGGATCCCCGAATACACGTAGACGGCATCCGGCTCGCCCTGCCACGCGGTGAGCCGCGGCAACGGAATGCGTCCGCGCGGCGTGCGGATCGTGTCCTGACGCCACGCGACCTCGTCGATCAGCGCGGCCAGCGCGCGATCGGCATCGGGCGGCGCCAGCCAGTCCGGGTACCAGTCCACGTCGGGAGCGGGCGTGTCGGCAAAAAGATCGGGCGTCGACATGTCAGGAGGAACGGGCGATGAGCGGAGCGAACGGTGCATGCCTGCATACTAGCCAACGGCATCGCACGCCGCCATGCGCTGTCATTCGCAGACGAGGCAGGCTGCCGCCCGCCCGGCTCCCGCTGACGACGGGCGGGCGGCAGCCCCGCGAATGTAACCGTGCGCTACCCGCCGCGCGTCAGCCGGATCAGCGTGATCTCGGACGGCACGCCGAAGCGGTTCGGCGGCCCCCAGTATCCGGTGCCGCGGCTCGTATACAGCCACAGATCGCCGAAGCGGCTCAGCCCGCCGATCACCGGCTGCTGCAGCCTCACGAACGGCGGCCACGGCAGGAACTGGCCGCCGTGCGTGTGCCCCGACAACTGCACGGTAAACCCCGCGCGGTTCGCCGCTTCCGCGCTGCGCGGCTGGTGCGCGAGCAGGATCTTCGTGGCCACCTCGCGCGGCGCACCCGCCAGCGCCTGCTCGGGATCGCTGCGATGGGCGGGATCGAAGCCGCCCGCCGTGAAGTCGGTGACGCCCGCGAGCACCGCGTGCGCGCCGTCGTGGTCGATCAGCACGTGCTCGTTGAGCAGCACCGTCAGCCCGATGCGCCGGAATTCGTCGATCCACGCGTGCGCGCCCGCGTAATACTCGTGGTTACCCGTCACCAGGAAGCTGCCGTGCCGCGACTGCATGCGGCCGAGCGGCGCCGTGTGCTCGCGCAGGCGCTTGACCGAGCCGTCGACCACGTCGCCCGTCACGACGACGAGGTCGGCCTCGAGCGCATTGACCGCGCGCACGATCCGTTCGACATAGGGCCGCTTGATCGTCGGCCCGACATGGATGTCGGACAGTTGCACGATCGTCAGCCCGTCGAGCCCCGCCGGCAGCCCCTCGACCGGGATCGACACGCGCTTGACCGCCGCCGTGCGGCGCGCGCCGACGAACCCGACCACGGTAACGAACACCGCACCGGCCAGCACGCCGAGCGCCGTGCCGGTCGCCGCGCCTGGCCACGCGCCGTCGTGCCCGAGATGCCGCCATGCAAACACGCCGAGCAGCACGAATTCGCGGAGTAACGTCAGCAGGAGCAGCGACGAGAAGAAGCCCATCACGACCGAGCCGGCCCAGCCGGCCAGTGTCGCGGCCCAGCCTTCGTCGAAGCGGCGCGAGAACATGCCGACCGGGATCAGCACGACGAAGCTCGCCAGCACGAGCGCCGCGATCGTGCGCACGACCGGCGACGCGAACGCATCGGGAATGATCCGCATCCCGACGTACAGATGGAACAACACGCCGATTGCAATGAACCGGACAAAAAAACTTCGCATGGAACGTTCACCTTCGTTGCGATACGGCCTTGACGCTTCCGCGACGTGCGTTGCACGAGGCCGTGAGGCTTCGTTCCGCGCGCCGCGCCATGCGTACGATGGTACACAGATCGCGGCGGCGACGACCGGTCGCCGGGTTTGGCGTCGATGCCGTCCGGCACGGCGCGCGACCGCGCCCTCATCGGCCCGCCGGGCCGCCTGATTACCATGCGTTCAAACGACAATCGACCGCTTCCGCCCTGATTGCGCACCGATTCCGCTCTCCCGACATCGCAAATTCAGCCCGCTCCGTTCGTCTGACGATCCTTTACAGTTCGTTAGCAACCCTACGCGTGCCCGCACTGGCAGAATCGCGACGGCCCGGTCTGCGCTGCCCCCGGTTGCGAAAACGCGATGCCGGCCGTGCGGACCGGCCTCCCTGAACCGCCCACGCGCCGCCATGTTGCGCGGGACGGATGGCTGGCGATCCGCACCGCGCTGATTTATTATCGGCTCCGTATCCCGGAATCGTCGTCGCGGCGACGATCCGCATTGCGCCGCGCCCGGCATCCACCCCCACCGTCGAGCTCGTCACATCATGAGAAAAACAACGCCGCGCGCGCCCTTGCGCGTCGCCGCCGTCCTTGCGCCAGCCCTGCCGCTCGCGGGTTGCGCATCGCGCGGTGCACCGTCGTACGTCCTGTTCGGCGCATATTTCCCGCTTTGGCTCGTCAGCGCGATCGTCGGCGTGATCGGTGCGATCGTCGCGCACCGCGTATTCGTCGCGACCGGCTGGGCCGCCACGGTGCCCTACCAGCTTGCCGTCTGCACCGCGATCGGGCTCGTGGTCGCCGTGATCGTGTGGCTCACCGGCACGGGGCCGTTCGCATGAAGGCCGCCGGCACCGCCCGCCCCTCCGTCAAAGGCCGCGTGATCGCCCTCGCGATCGTCGCGCTCGGCATCGCCGCACTCGCTTACGCGTACCTCCGCACGACGGCCTACCCGTCCACCGACGACGCGTCGATCGACGCGGACGTCGTGCACGTCGCGTCGCCGGTCGGCGGCCGCATCGTGCAGCTCGCGGTGCATGAAAACCAGCGCGTCGCGAAGGGCGACCTGCTGTACGTGATCGATCCCGTGCCGTACCGGCTGACGGTTGCACAGGCGCAGGCCGACCTCGAGCTCGCGCGCGCGTCGCTCGACACGCGCCGCCGTTCGCTGATCGGCGAGCGCTCGAACGCGGCCGTGGCCGCCGAGCAGGTCAAGCGCGCGACGCAGAACCATGATCTCGCGACGCGCGACGTGAACCGGCTCGCACCGCTCGCCGCGCAGGGCTACGTCAGCGCGCAGCAGTTCGACCAGGCGAAGGTTCGCCAGCGCGACGCGGCCGTGTCGCTCACGCAGGCACAGGAACAGCAGCGCGCGTCCGCGCAGACGATCGGCGACGAAGCCGACGCGATCGCGACGCTGCATGCGCGCGAGGCCGCGCTGGCGCGCGCGCAGCATGCGCTCGAAGACACCGTCGTGCGCGCGCCGCACGACGGGCTCGTGACGGGCCTGACCGTTCTCGCCGGCGAAACCCTCGCGCCGAACCAGTCGATCTTCACGCTGATCGACGCGCGCGAATGGTTCGCGGTCGGCAATTTCCGCGAGACGGCGCTGAGCCGCATCGCGGTCGGCGACTGCGCGACCGTCTATTCGATGATCGACCGCAGCCGCCCGCTGACGGGCAAGGTCGTCGGCATCGGCGCGGGCATCGCCGACAGCGCGCGCATCAACCTGCCGCGCTCGCTGCCGATCGTGCAGAACTCGGTGAACTGGGTGCACGTCGCGCAGCGCTTCCCGGTGCGCGTGAAGCTCGACGAACCCGACGGCACGCTCGTGCGCGTCGGCGCCAGCGCGATCGTCGAGGTCCGGCATGGCACTGCCTGCCGCTGAGGTTCGCTCGCCGGGCCCGCGCGAAGTCCTGCGGCTGCTCGCACCGTTTCCGGGGCGCGCGTCGATTGCCGCGCGGGTCGCACTGATCTGCGCGCTGACCGCGTTCGTGACGGCCGCATACGGGACGCCCGAAGCCGCGCTGTCCGCGTACGTCGTGTTCTTCATGATCCGTGCCGACCGCGTGACGAGCGTCGTGCTCGCGGCCGCGCTGCTGCTGATCGTCACGATCGTGATCGGGCTCGTGCTCGGCATCGCGATCTTCAGCATCGACTATTCGATCCTGCGGGTCGCGTGCATGGCCGTGCTGTCGGTCGCCCTCCTGTACCTGACTTCCGCCAGCAAGCTGCGCCCGGTGGGCGCGATCCTCGCGATGATCGTCGGCTTCGGGCTCGACCAGCTCGGCCTCGCGCCGTTCGGCGAAGCCGCGACGCGCGCGCTGCTGTACATCTGGCTGACGATCGCGATCCCGGCCGGTGTCGCGATCGTCGTCAACCTGCTGATCGCGCCGTCGCCACGCAAGCTCGCGCACGCGCAGCTCGCGAAACGCCTGCGGCTCGCCGCGCAACGGCTGCGCGGCGACGATGCGGCGCGCGACGCATTCGATGCCGGCCTTCATGAAGGCGACAAGCAGCTGCTCACATGGCTCAAGCTGTCGACGCTCGAAGGCTCGTCGTCCGCCGCCGACTTCGCGGCGCTGCGCCAGGCCGTGGCATCGAGCACCGCGCTGCTCGTCGGCGTCGCGCTGGCCGATCGCGAACCGGGCGCGCGCCTGCCCGACACGTACGCCACCCCGATCGCCGCGACGCTCGACGAGATGGCCGACATCCTCGACCAGGGCGGCTACCCCGTCGACGTGACGCTCACGCTGCCGCCGGCCGACACATTGCCGCCGCTCGCGCGCGTCGCCGTCACGGATATCCATGCGGCGATCACGCGCTTCGCGGAACCGGTCGCAGCGGCCGAAGCAGCGACGGATGCGCCGGCCGCCGCGGCCAACACGCCGGCGGCCGCGCCCGGAACGCCTGCCGCCGCGCCGCCCGCACCGCGCAACGGCTTCTTCCTGCCCGACGCGCGCACCAATCCCGACCACATCCGCTACGCACTGAAGACAACCGCCGCGGCGATCTTCTGCTACCTGCTGTATTCGCAGCTCGACTGGTCGGGCATCCATACGTGCGTCGTCACCTGCTACATCGTGTCGCTCGGCTCGACGGCCGAGACGGTCGAGAAGCTCACGCTGCGGATTCTCGGCTGCATCGTCGGCGCGCTGCTCGGCACCGCCGCGCTCGTGTTCGTCGTGCCGTCGCTGTCGTCGGTCGGCCATCTGATGGCGCTGGTGTTCGCCGGCGGCTGGCTCGCCGCGTGGGTCGCATTCGGCTCGCCGCGCATCGCATACGCGGGCTTCCAGATCGCGTTCGCGTTTTTCCTGTGCGTGATCCAGGGCGCCGGCCCCGGTTTCGACCTGACGATCGCGCGCGACCGCACGATCGGCATCCTGCTCGGCAACGTCGTCGTGTATCTCGTGTTCACGCGCATCTGGCCCGTCAGCATCGGCAAGCAAATCGACGCCGGACTCGCCGCGCTGACGGACCAGTGGCGGCGCGTCGCACAGGTCGCGCAGCCGGCCGAGCGGCGCGCGCT
>NZ_ASSI01000142.1:0-2747 GCF_000466765.1 Burkholderia sp. AU4i
CACTGTGTCGCCGGAGACAGTCCCAGCGAAAGCGGTCGCGTCCAACACCGGTACGAGCGCTGTGCGGATTTCGGCGATGGTGATCAATCGTTTCGGCGAACGTGATCAGTCTGGAAGGTGGTGTTGCGCGGTCAATGGATTATAGCGACGGTGATCACGATCAGGCGTCAGCGGACTCGGATTTCGTTTTCTTTCTCATCGAATCGCCCTTGACCGGAAGCTTGTGGGCCTGATGCACGAGCCGATCGAGAATCGCATCGGCGAGCGTGGGGTCCTGCAGCCACGCGTGCCAGTGTTCGAGCGGCAACTGGCTGGTGATCACAGTCGAGCGCGTACCGACACGATCATCAAGTACCTCAAGCAGATCATTGCGCGCCGCCTGGTCGAGATCCTGCAAGCCCCAATCGTCGAGGATCAGCACATCAATCTTCGCGAGTTGCGCAAGCCGACGTGTGAAGCTGCCGTCGCCGTGCGCGATTTTCAGCTCTTCGAACAGCCGCGCGACGCGCACATAGAACACGGAGAAGCCCTGCCGGCACGCCTGCTGGCCGAACGCGCAAGCGAGCCACGTCTTGCCCGCGCCGGTGGGGCCGGTCAGGATCAGGTTCTGAGCATTGCGCACCCAGTCGCAGCCGGCGAGCGTGGCGACGATGCGCTGGTCCAGCCCACGGGTTTGCCGGTATTCAATGTCTTCGACGCAGGCCTGTGGGTTCTTGAGCTTCGCGGCGCGCAGCAAACGTTCGAGTCGTCGCGTATCACGCCAGGCCAGCTCGCGATCTACGAGCATGCCCACGCGTTCCTCGAATGACAGGCTGGTGCTTGCCGTGAGCGTTGACTGCTCCTCGAACGCGCGAGCCATGCCGTCCAGTTTGAGCGCCTTTAGCTGGGTAAGGGTGTGCTGCATCAACATCGTGACCTCCTTCGGGTCAGTGGTAGTAGTCGGGGCCGCGCACGTTCTCGTGCTCGGGCGAGCGCCATTCGGCGGGCGTGGTCGGGAGCGAGGGCTGCAGGTCAAGTCCCGCTTCCAGGATTGACAGCACGGAGCGACGCGTGGGCGAGCCGATCTTCAATGCACGCTGGCATGCGGCCTCGAGGCGGTGTTTGCCGTACTTGCGCGCGAGCGAGAGAAGACCGAGACAGGCGCGATAGCCCATCTCGGGGTGAGGTTTGTTGGTCAGCAGATGCCGCACGACAGCCTCGGCGCCGGGGCCGACGGATGCGCCCCAGTTGAGCAGGCGCCCAGGCGTCCATTCCATGTGCGCGCGATGCGCAGCCGGCATGTGTTCGGCGATGGTCGTGTGTTTGCCTTTGAGGCGCGAGCGAGCGTGCGCAGCGACACGCTTGCCGCCATGCAGGATCTCTACGCCGTGGCGTGTGATACGCGCCCAGACCTCCTGCCGTGCGAGGCTATGCGGGACGCTGTAATAGTGGCCGCCGACATCGACGTGGTAATCGATGTTCACACGGCACTTCTGGAAGGTGGCGATCTCGTAGCGACGCACGGGCAACGGGCGCAGGACGGGTTGGTCCAGCCGTTCGAACCATTCACGCCGGTTGCCTTCGAGCCGCTTGAACGGGCGCTGGTTTAGGTCGGCGATCAGTTCTGCAATCGCCTTGTTGAGTTCAGCCAGACTGTAGAAGCGATAGTGGCGCAGTCGGGCCAGCACCCAGCGCTCGACGATCTGCACGCCGACTTCGACCTTGGCCTTGTCCTGCGGTTTGCGCGGACGCGCCGGCAGCATCGCGGTGCCGTAGTGGTTCACGAAGTCCTGCGTGGTCGTGCCGAGTCCGGGTTCGTAACGGTCGGGTCGCGCGATCAGCGCCTTCGGGTTGTCGGGCACGAGCAGCTCGGGCACGCCGCCAATGAACTCTAGCGCATCGCACAGGCTGCCGATCCAGTCCGCCATCGTCTCGGTGCGCGTCGCGCACGCGAACGTGTAGTTGGATGCGCCGAGCACGGCAACGAACACGTGCGCCTCGAACTCGACGCCGCCATCGCTCGCCAGGACCGGCACGGTGGGACCCGCGAAGTCCGCGAACAGCTTCTCGCCGGCGCGGTGCTGCTGACGCATCGAGCGCTTGATCGACTTCGCCCAGTCCTTGTACTTCTGGCAGAACTGCGTGTAGCGGTACGTCCGCTGGCCGGGGTTCGCTTCAGCGTATTCTTCCCACAGCAGTTGCAGCGTCACGCCCTTGCGGCGCAGCTCGCGATGCAATGCCGTGTAGTCGGGCTCGATGCGTCGCGTCGTCGTCGCCGCGGCATTGGTTGCCGCAGGCCTCAGGCGCGCGTCCAGTTCGTCGTCGGACATTGCTTCGGCTGCCGCCCAATCGAGTCCCGCCTGGCTGGCTTGGGCCGCGAACTTCGAGACGGCACCGACGCTGATGCCGATAGCCCGGCTGATCTGCCGATGCGTCAGGCCACACGCCCACTTTAGTCGCAGGACTTCCTTCAATTTGCGCATGCTCATCCGAGGTGTCGGCATCGGCACTTCTCCCGCAAAAAAGGGAGCAGGCTAACGCCGTCGGTGAATACATGCGCAACGCCACCGCCAGACTCAAACCCGGATTACGTTCCGGTTACGTGATCACCCGTTTCGGTCCCGTGATCGCTCATTCCGGCATCGTGATCACGCGTTTCGGAAACCTGTGATCAGCGATCACGATCAACCGAAACGGGTGATCACGATCATTCGGAATCCATGATCACGATCCGCCGAAATGCGTGATCACGTTCGCCGGAATACGCA
>NZ_ASSI01000143.1:0-9367 GCF_000466765.1 Burkholderia sp. AU4i
TCGCCGGCGACGACTTCGACGCGAAGACGGCCGCGATCGAACGGCTCGCCGCCGATCCCGATCCGCGCGCCGTCGCGTTGCTCAACGCGCTGTCGAGCGGCGACGCGCTCGCGACCGGCGACGGCCGCCTGCTGATCCAGTCCGGCGACACCGCACACGACGCGCTCTCGCAGGCCGCGACGCCGGCCGGCGACGCCCAGCCCGTGATGCTGAACAACCTGCTGCGCACGAAAATCGCGGGCGCGCTGTCGGGGCTCGCGCTCGCGTCGCCCGACGTCGCCGCGCGCCGCGACGCGATCGATGCGCTGCTGAAGTCGCCCGACCCGGCACTCAAGCCGATGATCGACCGCGCCCGTGCGAAGGAAACCGATCCCGCGCTGAAGCGCCGCCTCGATGCATTGTGGGCGATCGCCGCGCTGCATGACGCCGATCCGGCGAAGCGCCTCGAAGCCGTGCAGGTCGTGGCCGCGCGCAGCGATCTCGACATGATCGAGCAGTTGCGCCCGCTCGTCGCGAAAAACGCCGACGGCAGCTACGCGGAGCCCGACGCGCGTGTGCGCGACGCCGCCCAGCAAGGGCTCGACGCATTGCACTCGCTGCAGCGCCGCGGCGAGATCGCGGGCACGCTGTTCGCGGGGCTGTCGCTCGGCAGCGTGCTGCTGCTCGCCGCACTCGGCCTCGCGATCACGTACGGGCTGATCGGCGTGATCAACATGGCGCACGGCGAATTCCTGATGATCGGTGCGTACGCAACCTATGTCGTGCAGACGCTGATCCAGCGCTACGCACCCGGCGCGTTCGACTGGTATCCGCTCGTCGCCGTGCCGGTGTCGTTCGTGACGGCCGCGCTCGTCGGCATCGTGCTCGAACGGCTCGTGCTGCGGCACCTGTACGGCCGCCCGCTCGAGACCCTGCTCGCCACCTTCGGTGTGAGCCTGATCCTGATCCAGGCGACGCGGATGCTGTTCGGCGCGCAGAACGTGCAGGTCGTGAACCCGTCGTGGATGAGCGGCGGCGTGACGGTGATGCAGAACCTGATCCTGCCGTACAACCGCCTCGTGATCCTCGCGTTCGCGCTCGCGGTGGTATTCGTCGCGTGGGCCGTGCTGACGAAGACGCGCCTTGGCCTGTTCGTGCGCGCGGTCACGCAAAACCGCCGGATGGCCGCGTGCGTCGGCGTGAAGACCGCACGCGTCGACGCGTACGCATTCGCGTTCGGCGCCGGCATCGCGGGCCTCGGCGGCTGCGCGCTGTCGCAGATCGGCAATGTCGGCCCCGACCTCGGCCAGAACTACATCATCGATTCGTTCATGGCCGTCGTGCTCGGCGGTGTCGGGCAGATCGCCGGCACCGTGCTCGGCGGCTTCGGGCTCGGCCTCGTCAGCAAGGCGATCGAGCCGTTCTGGGGCGCCGTGCTCGCGAAGATCGCGGTGCTCGTGATGATCGTGCTGTTCATCCAGAAGCGTCCGCAGGGCATGTTCGCCCCGAAGGGCCGCAGCGCGGAGGCGTGACATGACTTCAATCACCGATTCGTTGTCGAAGCCGCTCGCCGACGCGCCGAAGCCCGCCGCCGCCGCGCGTGCGGAGAACGGTTTCGCGCTCGGCCTGCCGCCCCGCCCCGCGCTGCTGTCGCGCCGCGCGTGGCTCGCGCTGATCGCGCTGTGCATCGCGATCGGCATCGGCGTGCCGCTCGCCGCGCTGGTCGCGCCCGAGTCGAGCGCGTTCCATCTGTCCGCGTATGCGATGACGCTCGCCGGCAAGCTGATGTGCTACGCGATCGCCGCGCTCGCGCTCGATCTCGTGTGGGGCTACTGCGGCATCCTGAGCCTCGGCCACGGGCTGTTCTTCGCGCTCGGCGGTTATGCGATCGGCATGTACCTGATGCGCGAGATCGGCCGCGACGGCAAGTACGGCAGCGACCTGCCCGACTTCATGGTGTTCCTCGACTGGCACCAGTTGCCGTGGTACTGGAGCGGCACGCAGCATCTCGCGTGGGCGCTCGCGCTCGTCGTGCTCGTGCCGGCCGTGCTTGCCTGGGTGTTCGGCTTCTTCACGTTCCGCTCGCGCGTGAAAGGCGTGTACCTGTCGATCATCACGCAGGCGCTGACGTTCGCCGCGATGCTGCTGTTCTTTCGCAACGAGACGGGCTTCGGCGGCAACAACGGCTTCACCGACTTCAAGCGCATCGCGGGCTTCGCGATCACGTCGCCCGGTACGCGCACGGTGCTGTTGCTGCTGACGTTCGCGACGCTCGTGCTCGCGTTCATCGCCGCGCGCGCGATCGTCACCAGCAAGCTCGGGCGTGTGGTCACCGCGGTGCGCGACGGCGAGACGCGGCTGATGTTCCTCGGCTACAGCCCGCTCGCGTACAAGCTGTTCGTGTGGACCGTGTCGGCCGTGCTGTGCGGTATCGCGGGCGCGTTGTACGTGCCGCAGGTCGGCATCATCAATCCCGGCGAGATGTCGCCCGGCAACTCGATCGAGATGGCGATCTGGGTCGCGGTGGGCGGCCGCGGCACGCTGATCGGGCCGATCGTCGGCGCGTTCGCGGTGAACGGCGCGAAAAGCCTGTTTACCGCCTACTTCGCCGAATACTGGCTGTTCTTCCTCGGCCTGATCTTCGTGCTCGTGCCGCTGCTGCTGCCGCGCGGGATCATGGGCCTCGTCGAAACCGTGCTCGCGAAGGGGAAACGTGCATGAACGGAACGGCCCTCTACCAGTTCACGCCGCCGCCCGAGGACGAGCTGCTTGCCGTCAGCGGCACCGCATCGATGGGACGCGTGGTGCCGCCGGGCATCGACACGTCGCACGGCACGATCCTCTACCTCGAGGATATCGAGGTGAGCTTCGACGGCTTCCGCGCGCTGAAGAAGCTGTCGCTCGCGATCGACGCGGGCGAGCTGCGCTGCGTGATCGGCCCGAACGGTGCGGGCAAGACGACGATGATGGACGTGATCACCGGCAAGACGCGCCCCGATGCGGGCAAGGTGTTTCTCGGCCAGACCATCGACCTCGCGCGAATGAACGAGCCGGAGATCGCGCGCGCGGGCATCGGCCGCAAGTTCCAGAAGCCGACCGTGTTCGAGCAGCATCCGGTGTGGGAAAACCTCGAACTCGCGATGCAGACCGACAAGGGCTGGCTCGCGTCGCTGCGCGCGCGGCTCGACCGCACCGCGCAGGCGAAGATCGAGGAGACGCTCGCGCTGATCGGCCTCGAAAGCGACGCGTATCGCGCGGCAGGCGAGCTGTCGCACGGGCAGAAGCAGCGGCTCGAGATCGGCATGCTGCTGATGCAGCGCCCTGCGTTGCTTCTGCTCGACGAACCGGCGGCCGGGATGACCGACCACGAGACGATGGAGCTCGCCGAGCTGCTGAACACGCTGCGCGGCACCTGCTCGATGATGGTCGTCGAGCACGACATGGAATTCGTCGCGGCGCTCGCGGGCGAATCGGGCCGCGTGACGGTGATGGCCGAAGGCGCGGTCCTCGCGCAAGGCACCCTCGACCAGGTCAAGCGCGACGACGCGGTGATCGAGTCTTATCTCGGACGTTGATGCGATGCTGAAGATCGAAGCACTGAACCAGTACTACGGCGGCAGCCATATCCTGCGCAACGTGAGCCTCGCCGCCGACGACGGCAAGCTCACCGTGCTGCTCGGCCGCAACGGCGTCGGCAAGAGCACGCTGCTGCGCTGCCTGATGGGCGTCGTCGCCGCGAAAAGCGGCAGCGTGTCGTGGCGCGGCACCGCGCTCGGCGCGATGCCGCCGTATGCGCGCGTCGCGGCCGGGCTCGCGTACGTGCCGCAGGGCCGCGACATCTTTCCGCGGCTCACCGTCGAGGAGAACCTGCTCGTCGGCGCGGCGAGCCGCAAGGCGCCGTCGAAAGTGCCCGACCGCATCTACGACCTGTTCCCGGTGCTGAAGAACATGCGCGCGCGACGCGGCGGCGACCTGTCGGGCGGCCAGCAGCAGCAGCTCGCGATCGGCCGCGCGCTGATGAGCGAGCCGCAGCTGCTGATCCTCGACGAGCCGACCGAAGGCATCCAGCCTTCGATCATCCAGGACATCGGGCGCACGCTGCGCCAGCTCGTCGACGAATCGAAGATGACCGTGCTGCTCGTCGAGCAGTATTACGATTTCGCGCGCTCGATCGCGGATCGCTACTGGGTGATGAGCCGCGGCGAGATCGTCGCGGGGGGTGATGCGCGGGACATGGAGACGAACGGCGTGCGCGAGTTGATCGCCGTGTAGCGACGCACGCGGCGCACGATTGCGCCGCTGCGCGGTGCCGGCGATCGATGCACGTCATGCGATCGCCGGCTTCATCGCCTATCAGCTTCATCGCCTCACCGCGTTCAGCAACCGGAACACCCGGGCGTATAGTGTTGCGGTAGCATTCTCGATCCCTGCGTCCGTCCCCTGCTTCCCGCCGATGTCTGCCCCCGATTCCCACGCTCCGCTGTCCCGCCCCGCCGTCGCCAAGTCGTGGCGCGGCCGCCTCGAACTCGGCTTCGAGCGGCACGGCGCACGCACGACGCTCGCCCACCGGCTGCACGACGGCCCGTTGCGCGTGCAGCGGCCGCTGTATCCGGAAGGCGACGCGATCTGCCACGCGGTGATCGTGCACCCACCGGGCGGCGTCGCGGGCGGCGACCGGCTCGACATCGACATCGCGCTCGGCGACGGCACGCACGCGGTGCTGACGACGCCCGGCGCGACCAAGTGGTACAAGTCGAACGGTCTCGATGCGACGCAGCGCATCGGCATCACGGTCGGCGCGCACGCGAGGCTCGACTGGCTGCCGCAGAACAACCTGTTCTTCGACGCGGCGCACGCCGCGCTCGACTTCAAGGTGACGCTCGGCAACGGCGCGTGCGCGATCGGCTGGGACGCGACGCAGCTCGGCCGGCAGGCGGCCGGCGAAACCTGGTCGGCCGGCCGCATCGTGTCGAGCGCGGCGCTCGTCAACGCCGACGGTCGGCCGCTGTGGACCGAACGTGCACTGCTCGACGCGCACGATCCGCTGCGCGGTGCGCTGCAGGGCCTTGCCGGCTTTCCCGCCTACGGCACGCTGTGGGCCGTCGGTGCCGCGTGCGACGCCGCGCTCGCCGAATCGCTCGCCGCGCGGATGCCGTTCGACGACACGCTGCGCGCGAGCGCGACCTGCGTGACACCCGGCGTCGTGCTGGTGCGCGCGCTGTCGACGTCGATGGAGGCGCTGCAACGCCACTTCACCGACTGCTGGCTGTATCTGCGGCCGATCGTGCACGGCGTCGACGCACGGCCGCTGCGCCTCTGGCAAACCTGAGCACGGTCGCACCACGCACCGTTTCGATGCAGCGCCACGGCCGACGCTGCACATTGCCCATGCATCGCGCACCAGGAACGCGCATCGCGCCGCGTTCCATGCACATGGCACGCGCCTTGCTGCTTACATAACCGATACACGACGCACGCAAAACGGCGCGGTGCTACGATGACCCGCGCGTTCGCCCCGTTGCCCACGCACCGATAAAAATTACGTTTTACTGAACGTTTGCCTTCATGAAACTGACTCCCCGAGAGAAGGACAAGCTGCTGATCTTCACGGCGGCGCTGCTGGCCGAGCGCCGTCGCGCACGCGGCCTGAAGCTCAACTATCCGGAGGCAGTCGCCTTCATCACCGCCGCGCTGATGGAAGCCGCGCGCGACGGCAAGACGGTCGCCGAGGTGATGCATTACGGCACGACGCTGCTCACGCGCGACGACGTGATGGACGGCGTGCCGGAGATGATTCCCGACATCCAGGTCGAGGCGACCTTCCCCGACGGCACGAAGCTCGTGACCGTCCATCACCCGATTCCGTGAGGCCCCGCATGATCCCCGGCGAAATCCTCACCGACGACGGCGAACACGAACTGAACGCGGGCCGCGCGACGCTCGCGCTCGTCGTCGCGAACACCGGCGACCGCCCGGTGCAGGTCGGCTCGCACTACCACTTCTTCGAAGTCAACGACGCGCTGTCGTTCGATCGCGCGGCCGCGCGCGGCTTCCGCCTGAACATCGCGGCCGGCACCGCCGTGCGCTTCGAGCCGGGCCAGACGCGCACCGTCGAGTTGGTCGCACTCGCGGGCGATCGTGCCGTCTACGGTTTTCAGGGCAAGGTGATGGGGCCGCTGTAAGCCGCGCCCCGCTCTTCAGGAACAGCACATGACATTACGCTTGAGCCGCCGCGCGTACGCGGAAATGTTCGGGCCGACGACGGGCGACCGCGTCCGGCTCGCCGATACCGAACTGCTGATCGAGATCGAACGCGATTACACGACCTACGGCGAGGAAGTGAAATTCGGCGGCGGGAAAGTGATCCGCGACGGCATGGGCCAGTCGCAGCGCGTGGCCGCCGACGTGCCCGACACGATCATCACGAACGCGGTGATCCTCGATCACTGGGGCATCGTGAAGGCCGACATCGCGATCAAGCACGGCCGCATCGCCGCGATCGGCAAGGCCGGCAATCCCGACATCCAGCCGGGCGTGACGATCGCGATCGGCGCCGCGACCGAAGTGATCGCCGGCGAAGGGCTGATCGTGACGGCCGGCGGCATCGACACGCACATCCACTTCATCAGCCCGCAGCAGATCGACGAGGCGCTCGCGTCGGGCGTCACGACGATGCTCGGCGGCGGCACGGGGCCGGCGACCGGCACCAACGCGACGACCTGCACGCCGGGCCCGTGGCACATGGAGCGGATGCTGCAGGCCGCCGACGGCTGGCCGATCAACCTCGGCTTCCTCGGCAAGGGCAACGCGAGCCTGCCCGAGCCGCTCGTCGAGCAGATCGCGGCCGGCGCGATCGGGCTGAAGCTGCACGAGGACTGGGGCACGACGCCCGCCGCGATCGACAACTGCCTGTCGGTGGCCGACGACACCGACACGCAGGTCGCGATCCACACCGACACGCTGAACGAAGGCGGCTTCGTCGAATCGACGGTCGCCGCGTTCAAGGGCCGCACGATCCACACGTACCACACCGAAGGCGCGGGCGGCGGCCATGCGCCCGACATCCTGAAGGTGTGCGGCGAGGCGAACGTGCTGCCGTCGTCGACCAACCCGACGCGCCCGTACACGATCAACACGCTCGACGAACACCTCGACATGCTGATGGTGTGCCATCACCTCGATCCGTCGATCGCCGAGGATCTCGCGTTCGCCGAATCGCGGATCCGCCGCGAGACGATCGCGGCCGAGGACATCCTGCACGATCTCGGCGCGCTGTCGATGCTGTCGTCCGACTCGCAGGCGATGGGCCGTGTCGGCGAAGTGATCATCCGAACCTGGCAGACCGCGCACAAGATGAAAGTGCAGCGCGGCGCGCTGCCGGAAGACAACGCGCGTAACGACAACTTCCGCGCGAAGCGCTACGTCGCGAAATACACGATCAACCCGGCGCTCACGCATGGCATCGCGCACGAAGTCGGTTCGATCGAACCCGGCAAGTGGGCCGACCTCGTGCTGTGGGAACCTGCGTTCTTCGGGATCAAGCCGTCGATGATCCTGAAAGGCGGGATGATCGCCATGGCGCAGATGGGCGACCCGAACGCGTCGATCCCGACGCCGCAGCCGGTCCACTATCGCGAGATGTTCGCGACGCGCGGCGGTGCGCTCGCGCGCACGTCGCTGACCTTCGTGTCGCAGATGGCGGCCGATGCCGGTATCGCGGAACGCTACGGCCTCGCGAAGCGGATCGTGCCCGTGCGCAACTGCCGCAACGTGACGAAGGCCGACATGATCCACAACGCATGGCGCCCGTCGATCAGCGTCGATCCCGAAACCTACGACGTGATCGCCGACGGCCAGTTGCTCACCTGCGAGCCGGCCACGGTGCTGCCGATGGCGCAGCGTTATTTCCTGTTCTGATGGCCAGTTTCCGGTTCCTGTTTCATGCGCACCCTCGACAAACGTATCGCCCCGAACGTGAAACTCGCCGCGTCGCTCGTCGCACGCGCGCCGACGCTCACGCTCGCCTATGACGCCCGCTGCAAGAGCCGCCTCGCGGCGACGCTCGACACCGGCGAAGACGTCGCAGTGCTGCTGCCGCGCGGCACGATCCTGCGCGACGGCGACGTGCTCGTCGCCGACGACGGCGCGCTCGTGCGCATCGCCGCGGCCGCCGAAACCGTGCTGCGCGTGCGCGCGGCCGATCCGCTCACGCTGATGCGTGCCGCGTATCACCTCGGCAACCGTCATACGCCGGTCGAGATCGGCGACGGCTACCTGAAGCTCGAGGCCGACCCGGTGCTCGCGGACATGCTGCGCCGGCTCGGCACGCAGGTCGAGGAAACGCAGGCGCCGTTCCAGCCGGAAGCCGGCGCGTACGGCGGCGGACACAAGCACGGGCACGATGCGACGTTCGCCGAGGATTACGCGCTTGCGCAGCAGGTGTTCGGCGAGCATCACGGCCATTCGCACTCGCACTCGCACTCGCACTCGCACTCGCACGATCACGATCACGATCACGATCACGATCACGATCACGATCACGATCACGATCATCAGCATGGTCCCGGATGCACGCACGGCCACGGCCATGACCACCACTGAACTCGTCGCGCTGCTGCATCTCGCGTCGCCGGCGCTGCCGATCGGCGCGTACAGCTATTCGCAGGGCCTCGAAGCCGCGCTCGACGCGAACCTGATCCACGACGCCGATTCCGCGCGCGACTGGATCGCCAGCGGCCTGACCGACGTGCTCGCGCACGGCGAGCTGCCGTTCCTCGCGCACCAGCTCGCGCGCTGGCACGCGCACGACACGCACGCGCTCGTCGCCGAAAATGCATGGTTCGTCGCGAGCCGCGAATCGGCGGAACTGCGCCGCGAGACCGAACAGATGGGCTGGTCACTCGCGCAACTGTGCGCGTCGCTCGAATGGGGCGATGCCGCGCGCCGCGCGACGCTCGCGGCGATGTCGCCGATCGCGCTGCCGACCGCATTCGCCTACGCGGCCGCCGCGCACGACGCGAGCGCCGACGCCGTGCTCGCCGCGTACGCATTCGGCTGGGTCGAGAACCAGACGTCCGCCGCGCTGAAGGCCGTGCCGCTCGGCCAGCTCGCCGGGCAACGCATCATCGTCGCGCTGCGCGGCGCGATCGACGCGGCCGTACGCCGCGCGCTCGCGACGCCGCCCGACGCCGTCAACACGTTCGCGCCGCAGCTCGGCATCCTGTCCGCACGGCACGAAACCCAGTATTCGCGGTTGTTCCGCTCCTGAACACGACACACGCCATGAACGCACCCGCACCCTCCCCCGCCCGCCGCACGAAGAAACTGCCGCCGCTGCGCGTCGGCATCGGCGGCCCCGTCGGCTCCGGCAAGACCACGCTGCTCGAAA